>CAZXIF010000142.1:0-12903 GCA_964640395.1 uncultured Gammaproteobacteria bacterium
CAATGATCGTACCGCCGACCAAATTTCGTTGTCAAGAACACAGTGGATAGTTGCTGAGCCTCGTGCAGCGTCCGAGCCGAGTAATAGACCGTTACCAAACGGAAAACGTCAATTATTTTAGGCGGGCCAGCGACCAAATTGTACGGCGCTTTCCACAAAAAAACGTACTGGCGGTTGTGTAACCGGTGGTGCGAGCCGATATTTTTAAGTAATGGTGTCATTTCTTCGTAGTTGTTGTCTTCGAGCAATTTATTGTTAGATATACTAGCTGCATTAGTAATTTTAAATTTTTACTATGCGTTCTTATACCCCTGAACGTTCCCTCGCTTCGCCAGACCACAGCGCAGCAGAACAGCGCGAATATGAAAAAGAAAGCGGAGTTGTTATTATTAATGGCTTGATTCCGGATTTCCCAGGAGCGCTCTCCGGCCTAGAACGCGGTGATCAGATTGTGGCTATTGATGGCCAGCCTTGCCAAAGCAAAGCGGATTTGATTACCGCCGTGGGCGGTGCTTCGGAAAAAGCGCCATTGCGTTTCAGTGTGCGGCGGGGCCAGGAAGAGATTGAAATCGACGTACAACCAAAGTTCATCGCCGAAGTCGGCCGTTGCTTGACCGGTATTCTAAGCTTTGATTGCGCCCGTATCGTCAAACAGGCAGCATCGGGCGAGCGCGAATGCTACCGCTTGCGCCACGACTATACCGACGCTGAAGGGCGTCCATTGGGTACTGCTATAGTCGATTATGATACTGTGCCAGCTGAAATTCGCTCTCCTGATGAAATGCTCGAGGCGTATCCGGCTTGGAAGCTGAGCGGCCTGGCTTTGATCAACAGCCAAGGCCAGCCCTTTGATATTTTAAAAATGTTCAATCATCATAACGTCAATATTCTCGTTGACGACCTGGTCGGCCAGGCGCATGGGCCTACTTTGATCCCTTCATTTCTGAGAAAAGCCCGATCTGATAGGCAGGATCCGGAAGAGCGCGAATCCATGGTCACGCGCCAATTCGATAACCCTCTGCTATTCGCCGATTTGCTCCATGAGCTCCGGCACGTCTACCAAAGCCATAAACCCGGCTTTATGGAACTTTTTGATTTGTATGGAGCCGAAAAATTTTTGGCTCACGGCTTTTACGGCTATCGTGATTTTGAAAATGGCTGGCTGAGCCACACGCTCGATGCGCTGGCCGAGCGGCTGCCGGACTATGCCGCCAAGATCAGCCCGTTGGCCGAGCAGCTTCGCCCGCTGGAAGAGCGCATTGTGGAAAAAGGATATGAGATGGTAGTGACGCTTGACGAGCTGCTGACCAAGCAAGGGGAGTATTGGAATAACCAAGGCCACTTGAAAATAGATTTCGACCAGTATGCTTTACACGGTCTCTTGCCAGGTGTTGATCAAGTTAAATCTGATCCGGCTCAATGGGAACAAGAGTATCGCGAATCCATTGAGTTGCTCCATGATCTCCAGCAGGAAGCGCCGCGGCAGCGCCCGGCTACGGATATTGCTAAATTAGAGGAGCAAATTCAAGAACTGCGTAATTTATACCGCTCCTACGCGGCTATTACCAACGATCCACGCGTTCACACTATGCTCTGCTGGCCGACGCAAATCATCGAGCGCGACGCCGATGCCGGGATGCTCGCTGGCCTGCGCCGCCTGCGCCAGGAAGCCGGCATTAATTTGCTTGGAAAGATGAAACTGCCGCCGCAGGCCTGGACGCTCTTAGGCGGGCCGCACTGGGAAGCGTATCAGGAAAAGATGGAAAAGCGAGAGCGGAATTTTGGACCCGTTTCAGAAAATATATTTGCCGAATTAGGCATCGTTCAGGATGAGGCAGGTAATTTGATTATGGATATCAAACAGCGCTCGAAATTGTATATGCATTCTCTCCAAGCCCGGCCGAGCCGCATGCGGCTCGATCCAGCCAATGAGCAATTTCCTTTTATCAAGAGTTCTGTTGCTGACGTTAGTACCTCCGTATAGCATTAAGCTAAAAACAAAATTTACCTTATTTTGGAAAAATCCTAATTTCTGGTATGCTTTAGCAGGGAATGTTATCGCTTTAATACTTAATCTAAACTTAGTACTATGAGAGCGCTCATCAAACTCATAATTCTCCTCGCCATTTTACTGCTATTATTCCTAGGCTATCGTACCTGGAAAAGTAAACACGCCCCCGAACAAGCTGAATTTTTGAAAGGTACGGTTCCAAACCCAGTTTTTGAAGAATTTTACAAAGGCTCCACCACGTTTTATCACTCCAGTTGGCTCGGCAAAACTTTTTACTCTGCAAAAAATACCGGAGACAACCGTTTCTCTGCCGGAGATAAAACTGAAAACAAATATCCTTTTATCACCTACGCCGGTCCCGGTTTCCAGGATGCTGGACTCCAAACTTTCAAAATCGATTATAAACTGCCCGCCAATCAATTCTGGATCCGCCCGATTCTCGATGAGATCGTCGAAGTCGCTCCAGGGAAGTATTTAGGCAAAATTCACTATCGTCTGATTCCCGGATATCCGTTTACGATTGGATATTTTAGATTGGAAAAATAAATAGTATATTCTGATTATCTATGGCTAAATTTCCTGGAGAAGGTGGCCCAAAATCCGAGGAGGTAGCTCGCAATGTCCTGCAATCAGGCGGAGACATGCAAATCACTCCGCGCCGGCATATAATAATAAAAGAACCGACACTAGCGCTTCAAGCAGTCATTGAAGAAGCGGTTAGCGACTCAAGCGTGACAACTGCCGAGGTAGTAGAGAAAAATGAATTACGTGCTCCAAGAGTCAGCGTACGCGGCCAGCATGAGAGAGCGTTGGAGCGTCTGCGGGGACAATCGATCGAGCCGGGAGTTCGGGAGTTATACCCGCATCAAGAAGATTTTTTAGGCAAATTCGCTGATTATTTTGAGCAAGTAGTAGAGAGTCGGCGCGGCAGTGAGGAACCGGTCACCAGCCCTCGCATGGCCCGCATCGAAGCCGCTCCCCGTACCGGCAAAACCACCATGGCCGCGGAAATGATTCGGCGTACCGATCTACGGGCTGTTTTTTTTGTTCCCACCACCAATCTCCGCGAACAGTCCGCTCGTGAATTTACCAAATTACTTCCGGGAAAAAAGATCGCCATTTACACCGGTGATGAGGCCGCCATAGCGGATGCTGATATAATCGTATCCAACTATCAAATGGGGCAAGCCGATGTTCGAGTGCGTCAGGGTCTGCCGGTAGAACTTCGCTCACTCCCCTTGATCTTTGCCGATGAAGGACACGAATCAACCACTGACAATCGCCTGGAAATGATGCGTGATCACTTTGATTCAGACAGTATTCGTATCGCTCTATCCGGCACCCCCGACTACTCCGCTCCGAGAAAATTGGAAGATTTTTATCCGGACTTAATCCATAAAATTACGACGCCCGAAGCCGTGAAATTGGGTCTGCTTTCGCCAGTAGAGTATTGGGTGTACGAGGTAGATGTCGACGCCTCTAAAGTAGAAATGCGAGCCGGTGATTACCCTGATGATGAAATTGGTCGTATCATGACGGGCTTTCCTATATTTAAAACCCTCGAGCACTTCCGCTATCACCCCGGAGATCCGACCATGCCTGATCGAACTGCCAACAAAGATATTCCCGCGCTGGTCTGTTTCCGTACCAAACAGCAAGTAGCTGATGCCCACACCTATCTAAAAGCCGTGCGCCCCGAGGAAGCTGGTCGCATCGCCGTAGTTACCGAAGATACACCCAATCGCCAGCAAGTGCTCGACGACTATGCTGCCGGAAAATATGACACCCTGCTTACCGTGCGGGTGTTACTCACCGGCTGGGACAGTGAGCGCTGTAAATTATTACTGGACTTTGACCCCTCCACTTCTCCCGTGCGCAGCGGCCAAAAATATACTCGCCCGCTTACGAAAAGCGGTCCCGATGACGATCGTATCTCCCGTATCTATTCTTTTATTCCTGCGCATTTGCGCTATCCACCGCTTTTGCCGCCGGATATTCTAAAATTCAAAGATGATGCCGATCTGCCGCCCGGCAGTATCATTGGCAAAACTAGAAAACCAGTCGAAACTAAGCCGCGACCAATCCAAGCTCTATCAGCTGACCTGAGTGGAGTTAAAGTTACCGCCTTAACTAATTTGCGGGAGTACGGTAATTTAGAATTGCTTGATCTTGATCGTGAAAATAGCGAACTACTTAAAGAAATAATCCAAAGCGGTCATACGGGCGGTGCTGAGGTAGAATCCGCCGAGGTTTGGCTGGTCGACATCCTGCGTTCCTATCGCAATTTTCAAAATAGTTTTTTTCAACATCCGGCCTATACCGGGCAGGGTCGAACTTTTCTGTGGTCCCTGGGTATAAAATCACCCGAGGAGTTTCAAAAATTCGTCAGTCGTACATTCCCAGACCAACGCGGTACGCTCCTGCTCATCGATCAAAAGGGCTGGCGTATGAATTATACGCAAGATCGCCGGAAAGCTATCAAACAAATAATTGAGCCAGGCGGCGTAGCCGAAGATGTGGAACGTTATTTTGCCGCGTTAGAAAAGAAACCACATTCAGCCGAAGCTCAGGCTGCGTTGCAAATATTTTTCGGTCCGCACTTCCGTCCGACGGACGAAGAACGCCGGACGGATCCGCTCCTGTTTCAAGCCGTTCAGAGGGTAATGAGCACCTTGTCTAAGCGCGAGCGAGCCATCGTTACGGAGCATGTAATTGAAGACAAAACCTTTCTTGAAATTGGCAAAGTGCTTGGCATTTCATCAGAGTCGGCGAGAAAAAGATATGAAAGCACTATCGGCAAGATTCGCCGCCGCCTGGAAAGTGTCACCGCGCCGCTCACCGGAGCGCGTCGAGACATACAGGAATTATTGGGCAAAGAACCAGACCCGGTGCTGAGGGAAATCGTTTTTCGGCCGATTGATCCCTAAAAGAAATTGATGATCCTCGAGCCTAAACAATTGACAGATACTCCTGCAATTCCTCAATACTAATCATGGTTAGTTTATGCTTCTCCGCAAAATCAACCAACTTTTGTCCCCGGCACGAATTTCCTTCTTCATCCAAAATTTCACAAACCACTCCGGCCGGAGTAAGACCAGCCAGGCGTGCTAGGTCCACTGCCGCTTCGGTATGACCTGGTCGAACCAACACTCCGCCCGGATCAGCGATAATCGGAAACACATGCCCCGGTCGACACAAATCTTCCGGTCGAGTTTTTGCATGTAAAATATCTAAAATAGTCTTGGCTCGCTCGGCCGCCCCGATGCCGGTTGTAATACCATGACGCGCGTCAATCGACACGGAAAAGTTCGTGTGATGCAACGAAGTATTATCCTTCACCATCGGCGACAGACTCAAGGACTCAGCTCGTTCCGAAGTAATCGGCAGACAGATCAAGCCTCGCCCTTCTCGAGACATAAAGTTAATTGCCTGTGGCGTCACCAGCTCTGCCGCCATCACCAAATCACCTTCATTTTCCCGCTCAGGCGCGTCGGTGACGATAACCATTTTTCCGGCGGCAATATCCACGATAGCTTGTTGAATAGGTGAAGTCATATAAATAAAAAAAGAGTCCCACCCAACCCTGAAGATAAAAATACTGTATCAGCAAATATAACGGCGGTCAATTCAAGAATCTCGACTCAGTCGTGATTCTTTTTAGTTACCACAAATTGACAAATCAAAAAAAAGAGCGCTATAGTTAGTCTTGTCCTAACAAATATGTCTCCCGACTTCTCCTACAATTTCTACACCACCACCACCGACGCCTGGGACGCCATGTACCAGGCTATTCAGGCTGCGCGCGAATCGGTGTATTGGGAAGTCTACACTCTACTCGATGACTCCGCGGGTCGACGTTTTATCGACTTGCTCAGCCTCAAAGCGCAATCTGGAGTGGAAGTAAAATTAATTTTTGATTCCTTCGGCAGTTTTAGTCTATCTCGCGCCACTCAGTGGCAATTAAAAATCGCTGGTGTAGACCTGGTCTGGTACAACCATTTACGGCCCGCTTTTGACATTCGCGACTGGTGGACACGAATCTGGCGCCGCAATCATCGCAAAGTCTTAGTTATCGACAAAACTACCGCTTTCGTCGGCGGCGTAAATGTAGAATCTCAGGCCACCGAGTGGGATGACGTACATTTAAAAATTTCCGGTTCCATCACCCAGCACTTTCTGCATGGGTTTGCCAAAAATTATTTACTCTCCGGTGGCCCGCGCCGCGCCGTCGCTCATTTATTAACGAAGGATAAAACAGAATCGGGGAAAAAAGTCTGGAAAGATCGTTTCCAATTCATCATGCACTCACCCTTATTGGCTTCAAGAGGCTTGCGCCTACGCCGTTGGTACGATCAAGCTTTTGAATTTGCCAAAGAGCGCATCACCTTACTCACGCCCTATTATCGTCCCGATCCGCGTTTTCTCCAACTCGTGGCCAAAGCCAAACGCCGGGGTGTGGCGGTAGATGTCCTGTTGCCGCTCCGCACCGACAGCCGCCTGATGCGCTACCTATCCGAAGCGTATTATGCCATCAGCGAGCGCGCTGGGGTGAAGCTGCATTTTTTACCGCGCATGAATCATGGCAAAGTTCTCAGTATCGACAACCACATGGGCGTAGTCGGCAGTATCAATTTCACCCCACGCAGTTTTTTTCTCAATGAAGAATCAGGTATCATTTTTAAAGAAAATACCATGGTCAAAGATCTGAACGGTATCTTGAACCAGTGGAAGCAAAAAGCCCTGCCTTTTTCTGAAGTTGATTTTCATAAACGCAGTCGCGGCCGAAAAGTACTAAATCGATTGGCGACCTATCTACAAGACTATGTCTAAAGCCGAGCGGACCGTTCCCTTGGCCGAACGCATGCGCCCCAAAAACTTCGCTGAATTTTGTGGACAAGACCAAATCATTGGTACCGGCACCACCCTGCGGTCACTGGTAGAGCACGGTAACCTGCCCTCTCTTATCCTATGGGGACCGCCGGGAGTTGGTAAAACCACTCTGGCCCGGCTCATTGCCAGCCACACCGAAGCCGCCTTCCACAGTGTGTCCGCCGTCATGAGCGGCAAAGAAGAATTACGCCGCGTGATCGCCGAAGCAGAATCCGCCGCGGTGGCTGGTCGACGTACCGTATTATTTATTGACGAAATTCATCGCTGGAACAAAGCGCAGCAGGATGCCTTACTGCCCGTGGTAGAGCGGGGGATAGTCACTCTCATCGGCGCCACCACCGAGAATCCATCCTTCGAAATCATCGGCGCGCTATTATCACGAGCGCGGGTTTTTATTTTAGCGCCCCTAAAGACCGCAGATTTAAAAAATATAATACAGCGAGCTCTCAACGACACCGAGAATGGTCTCAGCCATGAAAATGTTTCTATTGCCGATGACGCCGCCACACTCCTGGCCGAGCTATCCGGAGGCGACGCCCGTACCGTATTGAACGGATTAGAAATAGCCGTACAATCCAAAAAAATACTGAATAAAAATAACAGCCGCAACCAACCGCTGATAATTACCGTTGCTGATATTAAAGAAGCATTGCAGCGCGCGCACCTGGTATTCGATAAACGTGGTGAAGAATTTTACAACACTATTTCCGCGCTGCACAAAGCCATGCGTGGCAGTGACGCGAGCGCCGCGCTGTATTGGCTCGCCCGCATGCTCGAAGGCGGCGCCGACCCGCTCTATATCGCCCGCCGTGTCCTGCGTTTTGCTTCAGAGGACATTGGCCTGGCCAACAGCGAAGCCCTGATCCAGGCCAACGCCGCCTACGATGCCGTACACAAAATTGGCTACCCCGAATGCACCGTCCACCTGGCTCAAGCAGTCGTGTACTGTGCCAAATCCACCAAATCAAACCTACTCGACAGCGCCTACCAGGCCGCCGCCACCGATGCCAAAGCCACCTCTCATCTCGGCGTGCCACTACATCTACGAAACGCGCCCACGAAATTCATGAAGGAAATCGGCTACGGTAAAGGCTATAAATATAATCCGAATTTTACCGGACCCGTGGAGCAAGAGTATTTTCCGAAAGAATTGAAGGGGAAGGATTACTTTAAAAAATGACGAAATCCGAATGACGAATGCTAAATAAATGTCTAAACACTAATGATTAGTAGAATGTTAAATTGCCATACTCACAAAATTTGAAATTGGATATTGAAATTTTTATTCGACATTCGTCATTCGGATTTCGTCATTTCAATACTTATTTTCTTCCCCCCATCTTTCAAATGCTCAAACACAATCTTTATAACCTTCTTCCCCTGTAACAACCTTTCAATCTTCTCCGGCCACTCCACCACACTCACCGTGCCCACCTCTCCCAGATAATCCTCCACCCCAATTTTTAATAACTCCTTCTCATCTTTCAACCGATACGTATCAACATGTATCACTGTTTTAATGTTCTTGTGTTTTAATGTTTTAATGCTATAAACATTCATCAACGTAAACGTCGGACTGATAATTTCATCCGTCACCCCCAGGGCAGTGGCCAACCCCTTGGTAAATGTAGTCTTCCCCGCTCCCAGTTCACCATATAGACAAATAACCTCGCCGCCATGAAGAGACAGGGCTATTTTTTCGGCCAATCGCTTGGTTTCCACAGCAGAGTGAGTAGTTACGATCATAGACTAAAAGTGTACTACAGGTTTACTTGCTCTCGCAAGGGTTTTTTAGTATAGTAACCACGCTTAAATGACTGTTGCCATGTCCATAACCCTCGAAGAAATTCGCAAAATCGCCATTTTGGCTCGTCTCCAACTAACCGAAGCCGAAGAACAGCGCCATGCCGCCACCATCTCGGCGGTTTTAGAGTATATGAATATTTTGAACGAGGTCGACACCACCGGCATCGAACCAACTTTTCAAGTCACCGGACTGACCCAAATAACCCGCCCTGATGTTGTAGAAGAAAGTCCCTATCGATCTGCTCTCCTCGCTCAATTTCCAGAGTCAAAAAATGACCAGCTGGTAGTGCCAGCGGTATTTGAATAATATTTAAGAAATTATTGAGCCCAAGGCGAAATCCCGTAGCAGTGGGGAAAATAGAAATTGGAAATTAGGGTTGAAATTTGTATGAATCTAAATGAGTTAACGATAGTACAGGCCCGCGCCGGTCTCGATAAACAAGATTTTACTTCCGTTGATCTAACCGAAGCTTGTCTAGCGCGGATCAAACAACGCAATCCTGAGCTGAATGCTTTTATTACGGTGAATGAAGCAGGCGCGCTGGAGTCGGCGGCAGAGGCCGATGTGCGTATTGCGGCGGGCGAAACCGCGGCGCTCCTCGGTATTCCTTTTTCCGTGAAAGACGCTATCTGTACCGCCGGAGTCCGCTCCACTGGCGCCGCCAAAATCCTCGACAATTATACGCCGCCCTTCGAAGCCACCGTGCTAAAAACCATTCGGAATCAAGGCGGAGTACTCATCGGCAAAACCAACTGCGATGCCTTTGGTCATGGCGCCAGCAATGAAAATAGCATGTACGGCCCGGTAAAAAATCCGCACGATGTCACCAAAGTCGCGGGCGGATCCTCCGGTGGCAGCGCCGCGTCCGTGGCGGACAATATGTGTATCTATAGCATCGCCGAAGATACCGGCGGTTCCATTCGTTTTCCCGCCAGCCTGTGTGGAGTAGTCGGGTTTCGCCCGAGCTATGGACGCAATTCGCGCTATGGCATCATGCCCATGGCTTCGTCCCTCGATGTCGTCGGCCCCATCACCAAGACCGTTACCGATGCCGCGATTATTATGGAAACAATGGCCGGGTATGATCGGAAAGACGCCACCACCGTGCCCGACGAAGTCCCCGCCTATAGCCGCGAGATGGATATTGATCTTAAAAAGTTGCGCATCGGCCTGCCTAAAGAATATCTGGAAGTCGAGGGCTGTGACGACGAAGTCAAAATACTGCTCGAGAAAAAACTTCTTTGGTTAAAAAACCAAGGCGCGACCATCGAGGCAGTGAGCTTGCCCCATACCAAATACGCTATCGCCGCCTATTATATTATCGTCCCCTCCGAAGACAGTTCCAATCTAGCCCGTCTCGATGGGGTGCGCTATGGTGCGCGCGCCGACGCCAACAATTTATACGAATTATATTCTCGTTCACGTGCCGTGGGCTTCCCCGAAGAAGTGAAACGCCGCATCCTCATCGGTACCTACGCACTCTCCGCGGGCTACTACGATGCCTACTACAAAAAAGCCCAAGCCGTCCGCACCCTCATCCGTCGTGATTTTGATGAAGTATTTAAAACCGTCGATGTCTTGCTCACCCCCACGTCACCCTTCCCGGCTTTTGGCCTTGGTGAAAAATCTGCCGATCCCCTGGCTTTGTATTTAGCTGATGTCATGGTAAGCCCCTCCGCGCTAGCTGGCGTGCCTGCTATCTCTGTCCCGGCGGGGAATACCACCGCCGGTTTACCAGTCGGTGTCCAAATCATCGGCCCCCGGCTTAGCGAATCTCTGGTACTCCGAGTTGGCCATGCTTTAGAGAAAAGAAATTAGAAATTGGAAAAGTAATTTCTAATCATTTGTCTATCACAGTTAATTTCCAATCATCAACTCATCAACAATTCTATGTCCCAACCCATTGAACGCGACGGTCTCCACACTCACGACACGAATCCAGCTACCGCCACAGCTGGTAAAGCCGTAAACTACCGTGACAGCTGGCGCATTTTTAAAATTATTTCCGAGTTTGTCGAAGGCTATCAATTTTTAAAATCGTTAAAAAAAGAGGTCACGGTGTTTGGCTCCGCTCGTCTTGGCCCCAATAACAAATTTTACTAAATTGCCGAGAACCTGGGCAAACTTCTCGGACGCAACGGCTTCACCACTATCACTGGTGGCGGTCCCGGCATCATGGAGGCCGCCAACAAAGGCGCCTACGAAACCGGCGGTGAAACCGTGGGTCTCAATATCCAGTTACCGTTCGAACAGCGTATCAACCCCTACGTCAAAAAAGCCATCGCCTTTGAATATTTTTTCAGCCGCAAAGTAATGCTTACCAGTCCGGCCAACGCCTTCGTTTTTTTCCCCGGCGGATTTGGCACCCTTGATGAATTATTTGAAGTCGTGGACTACATCGAACAAGGCCACATGCAACGCGCGCCAGTAATTTTGGTTGGCCGTGATTTTTGGAGCCCACTCATCAAATTCCTCCGTCAGCAAGCGGCCCAGATTGTGCACTCAGTGCCACTCAGCGAAATCAACAGTTGGCACGTTGTGGACACTGCCGAAGAAGCCTTCGCCCTAGTAAAAGATACCCGCGATTTTCCCGATGTCTGCGTCAACGATCCGGCCAGTCCGATTTGCCAAGGTGGTGATGATTGGCGCATGTTTCGGATGATGGCCGAACTGGTCGATGGTTTTGAATTTTTAACCCAGATCAATCGCGATGTCACCGTGTTCGGCACCAAAAGTATTTTACCCGGCTCCCCCTACTACCAAGCCGCCTACGCGCTCGGCAGCCTACTGGCCGAACGCCAATTCGCTACCATCACCGGCGGGGGATCAGGCATCATGGAAGCTGCCAACAAAGGCGCCTTTGAGCACGGTGGTCAAAGCGTCGGTATTTCTATTCGCCTCGGCGGTCAAGAGCCTCTAAATAATTACGTCACCAAATCCATCGGTTTCTTTTTTCCGTTCGTACGCAAGCTCATCATCACCGCTCCCTCCGAAGCTTTTGTCTTTTTTCCCGGCGGCTTTGGTACCCTACACCAACTCTTCGAGCTCCTCACCCTCCAAGAAACCAAAAAAATCGAACCGCTTCCAACCATTCTGTACGGTCGCGAATATTGGCAACCGGTGCTCGATTTCATCCATCAACTCTACTTCCAATTCAAAACCATTGGTGAAATGGACGAATCATTCATCAAAGTCGTCGACAGCCCCGAAGAAGTCTTTCAGTATTTAAAATAAAGTTAATCCTTTGCGGGATAAATTTTATGAAAAAAATTATCACACAAGGTTTGCAGATAGCCGTCACTAAAAATAACGGGGAAGAATACATTTCTTTAACTGATATGGCAAAGTTTAAGGATCGTGAAGCGACCGGTATTGTAATTGCTCATTGGTTATCCACCAAATACACGATTCAGTTTATGGGAGTATGGGAGCAATTACACAATCCTCATTTTAATGTTACGGAATTCAGTAACATTAAAAATGAAGCTGGATCTAATGGATTCATCCTGTCTTCTTCAAAATGGATCCAAAAAACAAAGGCTATTGGTATACGCTCATCTGCTGGCAGGTATGGAGGTACTTTTGCGCATAGAGACATTGCGTTTGAATTCGCGTCCTGGATATCCCCAGAGTTTAAGTTGTATTTAATTAAGGAATTCCAAAGACTCAAAGTTGAAGAAAATGAGAGATTAGCTCTCGGTTGGGATACCAAGAGAATCCTCACAAAAATCAATTACCGTATCCATACCGATGCTATTAAAAAACATATTATCCCCGCACAACTATCTAAAATGCAAGCCAATGTAGTTTACGCGAACGAGGCAGATGTTTTAAATATGGCTTTATTTGGCATGACGGCCAAAGAGTGGCGAGACAAAAATTCAAAATTAGAGGGAAATATTCGAGATTACTCTGACGTTGTCCAGCTTGTTTGTTTGGCAAATTTAGAATCTCTTAACGCAGAATTTATTAGACAAGGTTTGTCTCAAGCACAAAGATTGTTTAATCTTAACGAGGCTGCCATTGTTCAAATGAGTTCTTTACTTGATAATCCAAGCATAAAAAAATTGGAAGCATAGCGATAACGATTATGATTCCCTTTTTCCAATACACCGATATCATCATCGGCCCCATTTCCATCAAAGTGTGGGGTCTTTTGGTGTCTCTGGGTATCGCCTGCGCAGTCTGGCATTTT
>CAZXIF010000143.1:0-6905 GCA_964640395.1 uncultured Gammaproteobacteria bacterium
GTAGCGCTAAAAGAAGCCATGCAGCCCGAATTCAAAACGTATGCCGGACAAATCGTAACCAATGCCAAAACACTGGCTGCCGAGCTGCTCAGCCATGGTTATGAACTAGTCACCGGGGGAACCGATAACCACTTACTCTTAATTAATTTGGCTAATAAAAATATACCCGGACAAGTAGCGGAAAAAAGTCTTGGACTCGCCGGTATTACCGTAAACAAAAACACGGTTCCGTTCGACCCACGCTCACCGTTTGATCCCTCGGGTATTCGCCTCGGCACCCCGGCCCTCACCACCCGTGGTATGAAAGAATCCGAAATGAAACAAGTCGCCGCCTGGATCGATCGTGCCATCACCAACTGGCAAAACGAAGCCGAACTACAAACCATTCACCAAGAAGTAAAAGAACTCTGCCAGCAATTTCCGCTTCCCGCCTAACCAGACTAAAAAAAATATCCCGATCAGATCGGGATATTTTTTTATACCACTGATAAAACAGATCTACAGGACTTCCTTAACTTCTACCAAATTGACGACTCCTTCTACTCCAAGTGGATCACTGGCCGCGACAATAATTTTGTCACCGAGCGCCGCCAAATTTTTTGTTTTTAAATAAAGGGTGGTGGCGGTTATAAGCTCAGACACTGAACGACATTCCGAAACCGAAAAACTACGCACTCCCCAAGACAAATTCAATTGCCGACGCACTCGTTCGCTAGTCGTACCGACCACGATCGGCACGCGGGGTCGCGCCTGACTAATGAGTCGAGCTGTCTCCCCAGAATATGAAAGCGTCACAATTGCCTTCGCCTTTGTTTCTTCAACTAACAGCCGAGTAACCTCGGTGGTCGCTTTCGTTACGGTTGTGCCATCCACATGAGGACTCGGGAGCGGCGCGTCATCAAGCGGTGTAGCCTCGGTAGCTAAAATAATATCATGCATGGTTTCCACCGTCAGCGTCGGGTATTCTCCCATCGCCGTTTCATTGGTCAAAAGTAGCGCGTCCGCCTGATCAATCACCGCGTTACTGACGTCCGTAATCTCGGCCCGGGTCGGCCGTCGGCTGTGTTGCATGGAGTCCAGCATCTGTGTGGCCACAATCACCGGTTTACCGGCGGCGTTCGCGGCTCGAATAATTTGTTTTTGTACAATCGCCAATTGCGCCCCGGGTAGCTCCAGCCCCAAATCCCCACGCGCCACCATCACCGCGTCAACCAGTTTGATTATGCTCTCTAAATTTTGCACGGCTTCTGGTCTTTCAATCTTACCAACCACATAAACAGGTCGATCCGGTTTTATTCCTAATTCAACCTGATACCGCTCAATCAAATTTTTAAGCTCAATAATATCTTCCGGCCGTTTGGCAAATGATAAAGAAATAATCTCAATGCCCTGCTCAATAGCAAATTTCACATCCGCCTTATCTTTATCGCTCAAAGCCGGAATAGACAAAAGTGTACTGTCGGGAAGATTTAAACCCTTATGACTACTCGCCACGCCCCCCTCAACCACCGTGGTGTTAATAACTGAGCCGGTGATAGAGGTAATCGTTACTTCCAAGCGCCCATCATCAATCAATATTCGCTCACCAACCTTGAGAAAAGTCTGCAACCCCGGATAGGTAATCGGCAACACTCCTTCCGCCACTTCACCCAAACTGGTATCAAATTGAACAGTAGAGCCATCATGTATCTCCACCCCTTCTTTGGGCAGTGTACCCAAACGCATTTTTGGACCCTGTAAATCCTGCAAAATTGGCAACGGCTCTCCGGTTGACTTTTCTACCGCCCTAACCATGGCGATCAATCGGGCATGATCCTCATACGCGCCATGGGAAAAATTAAGACGAAAAAAATTAACCCCCGCTTTTACCATCGCCGTTATTATTTCTGCAGTGGCTGAAGCTGGCCCAAGCGTGGCGCCAATTTTAGTTTGACTATGCATAATAATTATTTTAACCAGGCTTTCAATTGTTCCTTTTGCGCGCTATCAAGTGGTAGAAGCGGCAGTATGCTTTGCAAAGAAGAAGTTGATGAAATACCTGCAGGCGAACCACCGAGCAAATACTGATAGGCTTTTAAACCATTTTTTACTAAAGGAGACAAGACAAATGCCGACCAGGCCAGTACTCCCACAAACAGCAGAACCTTAAACCAACTGGCGAACGCCGCCCAAAATAACTTACTATTCAACCGCCGATTCTGCTCATAGATAATCTGGGACCATTTCAAATTTTTTTCTAGCAGCTCCTTAACGGTCGTCAAATTAATTTGCTTCTCACCACCCCCCGACAAGTCTTTTTTGCCCCCACTCTTTGCGTCGGCAGATGTCTCGCTGACAACAGCCTCGGCATTTGGACTTTGGTGATTCTTATACATATACTCAATAAAAAATTGAAATCTCTTCCCAATTTCTAGTTTCTAATTTCCAATCATCACGCTAATCACTCACTTAAGTTTTTTTAGCTAATTTTCTTAACTCTTTCTCAAAAGTTTTAACATCTTTAAAATCACGGTAGACACTCGCAAATCTAATATAGGCCACGGTGTCAAAAGTGCGTAAATACTTCATAACCAATTCCCCGATTTCTTTGCTCGCAATCTCCCTGCTTTCCCGACCCTTTCTTTTTTGTATGTCCCGTTCGATGGAGTGGATCAAACGCTGCCAATTATCTTTGGTAAACGGACGCTTGGTGAGCGAACGCGTTATCCCCCGCTCCATTTTATCGCGCATATAGCTCTCGCGCGCGCCATCTTCTTTCACCACTATAATATCAAGTAACTCCGTTTCTTCAACCGTGGAAAAACGATAATGGCAGCGATCGCATTCCCGTCGCCTGCGCACCGCCAAGCCATCTTCAAACGGGCGCGTATCAATCACGCTCGTCTCTTTGTTATTACAGACTGGACAATGCATACTCATTAAAACATGAAAACATAAAAGCATGAAAACAGTGCGCGGGTCACTTGTTTTAATGTTCTAGTGTTTTAATGTTTTCATGATGACTTGTTTTGATGTTCTTGTGTTTTAATGAAATCAAACGCCCATTTTCTTTCTAATGAAAGCTGGAATTTCTAACTCGTCACCCCCTTTAGAAGTATCTGTTTTAGGAAGTTGGTTATTAAACGATGGATTATTGTTTGGATTGGTAAACGTGCTCATCTGGTTGATCGGAGCGGCTTTCTGGGTAAACTGCTTAAACCGCTTCTCTTCTTCCTCTTGATCTTTCTGGGCTTTGCGCAGGAAAGAGCTAGGCATATATTTACCAGAGGCAAACGGTGTGGTGGCGCCTGGATCATCTTCTTTCAGCATGCTCGGGCGACGATCATCAAACCCGGTGGCAATCACGGTGATCCGCATGGCTCCGGTCATAGTCTCGTCGATAATAGCCCCGAAAATAATCTTGGCATCGTCCGCCGCGGAATTAGTGATAATCTTGGCCGCTTCGCTCACTTCATTCATGGTCATATCAGGTCCGCCCATGATAGAAAAGAGGATCCCGTGCGCTCCATCAATCGATAACTCCAAAAGCGGGCTGGAGATAGCTTGTTTAGCAGCCTCGACTGCGCGATTTTCACCAGTCCCACTGCCAATCCCCATCAAGGCAGAGCCAGTGTCACGCATAATGGTCTTTACGTCAGCAAAGTCGACGTTGATAAGCCCCGGGATAGTAATCAACTCTGAAATTCCCTCCACCCCGTGTTGGAGGATCTCATCGACAATGCGAAACGAATCCAACAGAGTTGTTTTCTTATCAATCACTTGAAGTATTCTATCGTTGGGAATAGTGATAATGGCATCAACGTTCTTAGCTAACTGATCCCAGGCTTTGTTCGCGATATCATTTCGTTGCGGGCCTTCAAAAGCAAACGGTTTAGTAACCACGGCTACGGTCAAGGCTCCGAGCTCTTTGGCGACAGCCGCCACTACCGGACTAGCACCCGAGCCTGTCCCACCTCCGAGACCACAGGTCACAAACACCATGTCGCTGCCTTTGAGCAAATCACGAATTTCATTTTGTGATTCCTCAGCTGCTTTGCGTCCCACATCTGGATCCATGCCAGCCCCGAGACCACGGGTAACACTTTTGCCAATATGTAGTTTGTTAGGCGCGGAGTTGTGGTGCAAAGCCTGAATATCAGTATTCATGGCCACAAAATCAATGCCCCGGGTCTTACCGTTCATCATGCGATTAATAACCGAACCTCCTGATCCTCCTACGCCCACTACTTTTATCTTCGCAATGGTTTCGATTTCTGGTTTAACTTGAGGCATACACTACATTAGTTTGAATACTTTTTGTATCCACTAGAGTAAATAAAATAAGCGCCCATCTAATCGCTTATTATAGTACCGAGTCTTCTCTCCACTGTCAAGGAATAAGCGTTTTCATCCATTTCTTAAGCTGGCTCGAAACATGAGTTACTTTTTTAAATTTCCTGGCCACTGCCTGTTGGTAACCGCTACCGTTACGATCTTTGATTAGACTTCCCCATTTTACCAGGCCAACCGCGGTAGCAAAGCCAACGTCATTCACTTTTTCCGTAATACTGGAGACATTCAACGGATAGCCAATCGTCGCCGGCAACCGCAAGGTTCTTTTGGCCAAATCAACCAAACCGGCTAATTTTGCTCCGCCGCCAGTAAATATAACGCCCGCTGGTAATAATCCGCTACGCTGGACCCGCCCCAGCTCTTGATTAATTTTTTTTAAAATTTCCTCCACTCGGGCTTGAACAATCTCTACGATGTACTGTTTTTTGAACAATTCATGCTCCGGACTGCCCAACTCATACAAATCAATTTCTTCACGCTTAGAAACAACTTCTGACGAGCAATCACCATGAGTAATTTTTACCGCCTCAGCTATGTCAATCGAGGTTCTAAGGCCTATCGCCAAATCATTGGTGATATGCTCCGACCCGAGCGGAATGACCGCCGTATGAACAATATCACCTTCTTCAAATACTGCCAGACTAGTGGTAGATCCTCCAATCGTTACGACCGCCACACCCAGCTCTTTTTGTCGGGGCGTGGTGACTGCTTCCGCCGCCGCCAGGATACTAAGCGCTAAATCCTCTATCTCAAGACCCGTGCGATACACGGCCTTAGTCAAATTTTTAATCTGGGTGGAAGAACCCAGAATGATTTGCGTGTCCACCTCCAAACGAATACCCGTCATGCCAACCGGATCTTTAATCCCCGTCTGCCCATCAATCGAAAACATCTTAGGCAAAACATGTAACACTTCATAGTTAAGCGGGGTAGCGATAGTGCGGGAAGCCTCGATGGCGCGATTGATATCCTCTTCGGTTATCTCACTGTCGGCTTTAGACACGGCCACGACTCCTTTGCTATTTTGAGAAATCACATGCAACCCTGATATGCCCAGCCACACGCTATCAATCGGGGCTCCTACCAAACGTTCCGCTTTTTCCAAAGCCGCCGAAACACTGGAAACTACGTCCTCAATACTATTAATCACGCCTTTATGCACCCCTTGGGAAACTTGTTCAGCCGCCCCCAAAATCTGAAGTTCCGCTCCGGCTTCTTCTTCATTAGAAAACACCAACTGGCCCACCGCCAATCGAATCATTGAAGAGCCAATATCTAATCCCACAATTAAACGATCCTGTACTTTGCGCATATTTAACAATTATACACTATCTAAACAAACTCATAAAGTATGGCCAAAAAATCATCGTGCCGATAGCCACTGATCCGATAGTCATAATTAATACCGCTGCCGCCAACACGTCTTTAATGGTCGCCACATAATGGTGCAAGCGTGGTTTCAATAAATCAGTGATGTATTCAAAAGCCGTGTTAATCAGCTCCATCACCAATACTACCGTAATCAACAAAAGTATCATCACGCTCTGCCATAGGAGCGGACGAAAATATAACAAAGCCACAATTACCAAACTAGCCATCACTACTTGAATACGAAAATTCAGCTCTGTTTTAAGCGTCTGCCAAAAACCGCGTCCCGCGTTATGAAAACTATTTTTAACCCGTTGACCAACCATACATTTAAAATAATCCCTTACGTCCTACGACGGCCACAATCTTTTCTTGCAAAGCAAACATTTTTTTCGCCGCTCGCGTCTCAACATGATCGTACCCCACAATATGTAAGAGCCCGTGCGCTACCATGCGCGTCCCTTCTTCACGGTGCGGAACCTTAAACCGTTTCGCCTGCCGTTTGATCTGAGCATAATCCAAATAAATCTGCCCGAGCAGGTGATCGGTCTGCCCCCTCTGCCCTTCGGACCAGGCGAACGATAAGACATCGGTCGGCCTATCCATTCCTCGGTGCTGCTGATTCAGGCTACGCATGCGACGGTCACCAATAATGGTCAGCTCCACTTGGCCGTGAATCTTCTTTTCAAACCGCGCCGCCTGTTGTACTACCAGGTCCAATTCCCTACGTGTCAGCGAGCAAGCCGCGGTAACATTGACGAGCGTACTAATCATAAAGCCGTAGAAGTCGAAACGACGCTACCACTTTCATCAATCGGCACAGGCAACGGGGCGGCATTATTGTTCAAACGAAAACTACGCGCCAGCATCTTTATCACGGAACGATAATTAATCAGGCTGGAATCAGTAGTATGATACGTAACCACTACCACATTAGTATCATGTGGCCAATAATAAACCAAATGATCCTGTCGCCGCCAACCCGACTCCTTAAAAACGCTTTGAAAAGACGTCAGTTCACCATAACGTTCTTGGGGCGCCCATTCAGCAAACCAACTGGCAAAATCAACGGCAGCATCTTTTTCAATTACCCGTACTTCCACATATTCCCCGGTGATTGTGCTAAATAAAACAGTCTGATATCGAGCGTCGATCGGCCCAAGCGCCCACGTTGCCGGATAATACAAACTATATCCAAACCAAGG
>CAZXIF010000144.1:0-18246 GCA_964640395.1 uncultured Gammaproteobacteria bacterium
TAAACGATCCAACAGCTAAAGTAATCCAGGTCAACCGTGGTCGGTATTCCTGATAATTAATCAAGAGTAACGCGCCATAAGCCGCGAGCAACAGCATCACCAACGACCGAAACAGCAATATTTTTGGCACGACAAAAGGAAAAATAAACGAACTCGGCACTAATACCAGCGGTACCGTAAAAGTCGCGTAAATAGTTATTTTAGCCACCCATTCGATTATTTTTTTCATACGGATTTAAAGAAGGGATTTTTAAATATAAACCAAATAATATACCCTTCAGTGTAAAGGAAAAAGGCCTTAGCGTCAATTACGGTGGGAAGGTGAACCAGCCAGAGGATGGAACTATACGGGTACCAGTAGTAATTCCAGGGAAACTGGTTGATAAAGTCATCTTAGTTGCGGTCAAAACCGGCCGTGGCGTGCCAACTGCATTCAGACCCGTACCCAAATTTTTAAGGACAACGTTATCAAGCGCAATTATTCCCTTGGTAGCATTGATACCAATAGCATTTCCCGTGGTGGGTTTTATGGTATACCCAATCGTAGTATTTTTAGCCGTTAAGGTAGAATTGGTTAAATTAATAACATTGCCGGGAGCGCGGGGGTCAATAACCGTACTCTCATCAAGCGTGAGATTGCTATTCGTCGCAATGATAATGGCTTCCGACTGCAGCTGATTGCCGCGACTCAAATCAGCAAACTTAATGACTGAGGTGGAATTATTAAAAATAATATTCCCCCAAAAGTCAGTGGAACTGCTGGACTTAAAGGTGATACGATCAGTGACATTGCCTACTGCATTTAAGTTACCGTTCACCGTCATCACGGCCTGAGCCGGTAAGGTAACAACTGTCCCCGGATCAATAGTTAAAGTAGTGCCTGCAAAAACCTTTGCGCTACTTATGAGCCAGGGCACATCTTTCGTCCAGGTCATGGCCTGTTTGATATCTACTCTATCAAGAAATACCAAATTCTTGGTGTTATTATTAAGTATTAATTGCGTGAGCGTTGGCTGGGTCTTCTTGATCCAAAACGGTCCTTTGCTGTTGGTAAAATTACTAACGGTTACATTGCTGAGGCTAAGCGCGCTCGTATCACTGTCGATTGCCAAATCCCCGCCGCTAAAACTCGTATTATTAATCGTAGCGGCGCTGTTTGCAACCAGGATATGCATTTTGCTCCCATTTGCCACAAAATTACTATCAGCAATAGTCAGCGTAGCAGAGTCAACCAATATCGCCTGACTTACCGACGGCGTAAATACCTCATTATTCTGGGTAAAACTGGCTCCTGCGTATCGGTAATCAGCGCTATGTATAGTCACATTCGCTCCCGCCTGCACCCACATCCCTTGCCAATCCGTAGCTTGCGGCGTAGCGGTAAACCAACTAGTACCATTGACACCAGCGCCGGCCGTGCCAACGATAGTATTTGATCGAGTATTAAGTAGAGAGCCGTCGTTTATGGCCGCAGCTTGATCGCGCCCAGAGGTAAACACTATAGGATCCTCGGCAGTGCCATTCGCAACAATTTTTCCGCCGGTAACCTGAAAATTAGCCCCAGATAAAGCACTTTTAATAACCACACCAGCCCCAATCGTGAGAGTCTTTCCCACGGGGATAGTATTCCCGGTCAATATGTAAGGATTATTAATTTTAGTCAGAACCCGATTGGTTTCAATTTGGTTGCCGGACAGACGAACAAACCCAATGTTATTTTGTTTCGGCGAACCATAAATAGACACGCCGCTAGAGAGACGTTGCCCCTGATTATCCTGCCAATTTGTGGGATCGCTGCCGCTACCAAGACTGCTCAGCCGTTCCATAGAACGGTACGCGGCTCCACCACCCTTGCCAAACCAAGCCGCGCTGGCATCAACTTCATCAATAATCTGGCCAGCGGGATTCAACAGTTGCAATTTTGCTCCGGTATTGACCAAACCATTGCTTGAGCTATAGAAAATATCCGGCGTTATTGGCAAAATAGTACTCGCTGTATTTTGCTTGAGCAAAAAATAACTGTTGGGAAGAATAATGGTATTATTTTTGATGTTAAAACTCAACGGTTGCCCGTTAACTACTATTTTCCAACTGGTAGTAGCGCTTTGAGACAAATTAATACTAGCTGAAGTATTGTTATAAAGCTCCAACCATTCATCAGTAGTATTCTGAGAGGAAGTCCCGGCCCAGGCTATCTCATTAATCACCACCTCCTGAGTATAAGAAACACCAAGAATAGATTCAGCGCTCAAAGCCGAACGATTCCCCACTCCATCGATTGCGCGCGCCCGGACAAAATAAGTGCGACCACGAATAACTGGGACAACAAATTCGTGTTGCAAAGTATTCGTCGCGAAGTCAGTAAAAACTAAAGTTGAAGTTACTAATCCTGAAAGTTGAGTAGTCGAAACCGAAGCAAACGACAAATCATACGTAGTAGTAGGCGACAACGCATCATTCCCCGAGACAGCAATAGCCATAGTCGGCGCCTCAATCGTACCCGTCAGCGTCAGGCCGACGAACGGGACCGGTGGCGGATCATTGTCAATCACCAAAACAGGTGGTGGTTCAACAACCACCGGCAACGTCTTAACCGGAGCTGATAAATCCGAAGCCGAAGATACAATTCCACCACTGCTCTTGGCGGTAACGCTAAACTGATAGGCGGTATCACTAGCCAAATCAGTCACGACCGCTCCCCAGTCAGACAAAGTAAAAAACACCCTCTCCGCAGCCGCTTGCCCGGACCGCGTAACATAATTACCCGTAGTAGTGTTGTACACGGCATATAGAGTGTTTTCTAAATTGCCCCCGGCATCAATCAGTACGGTCAAAGCGCTCGTAGACAAAACGCTGACACTAGGGACGCCTGGTGTTCGAGGCGTGATTAACTCAGACACAACCTCTGGGGTAGTAGACGGGGTAGTGTCTTCCGGCACTGTTTCAATCGTGGTGGTCCCAGCAGCAGTGCTGGTCGACATCTCCACGACTACGGGAACTTCCTCGATCGTGGTCGTAGCGATCGTAGTGGTACTGGTATCAACTGGTAATTCCGCGGTGCTGGTGGCGTTGTCAACGGTAGTAGTGGCCGTATCAGACACCACCTTTGGCGTGGTACTAGCCGTCTCAGTGAGCAGCGTAGTAGTTGGCGCAACGACGGTCTCCTCGACGGTTTCGGTTATCACCGGACTCTCCACAATAACCGTTACCGGAGGGTCAACGGCCGTACCACGAAACGAACCTGGGGTAGGAGTAAACACCGGTGGCGGAGCAGCCACGACAACTGGAACCGGGGAGGATGTTTCCACAACAACTACCTCTGGCGGAGTCACAATCGGCGCCGCTGCCGCCACTGGCCGAGGAGCAATAACGCGCGCCAGCGGACGAGGCGTAGCTATCGTTACCACCGGCCTAGGTGGTGGCGGAGTAGGGGTAGTAGTCGGCGTTGGGATTGCCGCTGGCTCTCCGCCGGTCAACGTGCCGGGAGTCTCACTCAGTACTGGCGGAGCCAGCTGCCATATATTTTTTAAGTTTTTCCAGAGTTGTCCAAAACCACCGGCTTCAAATAAAAAAAATAAAAAAATCCCGAACAAAACCAGCAGCAGGATCAGAATCCATCTTTTCTTACGACGTTTCGGCTGCGGCTCTGCCACGGGCATACCACGTTCTTAAAATCTGATAAAAAAATTCTCCCTAGCTAGGGAGAATACTCTTTTTTCCTCCCCCCCTTTATTAGGGGGATTATTTCACGGATTTCCGCGTACTGTCAAGGCATGGTGGGATTACAATTTTTCATCTTATTTTACTTTCAATTTTGCTTGCATCTCCGCTACCAGTGTCTGGTACGCCGTCTCTTGCGGGTTCGCCTGCGCCAACTCTTGATACTCCTGCAACGCGCCAGCATAATCGCCGATCCGTTTTAAATACGCGCCCCGCGCAGACAGCACGGTCGATTTATTGCCCACCTTTTTTTCCGCCTCCGCGTAGAGCGAGAGCATATCAATTTTCGTTTTGTTAAGTTTATAGATATATAAATCCGCCAGATACAAATAGCCGCTCTCATCCGCTACCGAAATCGTCATGGCCGCCCGATAATAACGCTCGGCCTTGGCATAGTCCCCTATCGATTCAGCCACTTTCCCGGCATTTAAATAAAATAAAATATTTCCTTTGCCAAATCGCTCGATCCCGTCTTCATACACGGCGAGTGATTTCTGTAGCCAAATATTTTGTTGCGCGGCATCTCCCAAGCCCTTCCAAGCCATACCCAAACTCAAATACAGCCCCGGCTTATCCGGCGCTGCCACCAGCTTTTCCTCAGCCGCCTGCGCCTCATGATACAAACCTACCAAAACAGGCTTGTCTTTAATCTCATTAAAAAACACCCGATTAGAATCACCGATCTTCCCTTGTTTAAATAACACCACCAATACCACCCCCAGTACCACTAGAATCACTCCCCCAATAAACCAATACATTTTTTTAGACATAATGTAAGTAATTAATAACGATACAAGTACGACGACGATACACGATACAATTGTATCGTTTTACGTGTATCGTGTATCGTGTATCGTGTATCGTGTTTACAAACTCTCCAACTTATACTGCTTAATAAACGCTGCTGCTTCCTTCGCCATCTCCGGTGAAATAGTCACCACCTCTTTTGCCAACTGCAACGCCTCTGCCTTATTACCATTCAGGGCATAGGCAGTGGCTAACTTTACGAGCCATTGTACATTACCCGGATCAGCTTCGTGCAGGGCCTTAAAACGCGCGATCACCTTCGGATAATTCTTAACTCCCGCGTATAGATCAATAAAATACAATTCCTGATCAAACTTAAAAGTAAAGCCCTTGGCTTCGGCGAGTTCAATTTCGCGAATTGCCTCCATAATGCTCCCCGTGCCCGCGTAGGCAACCCCCAAGAGCCAATGACTAATACCTATCTCAGGGTCCGCCGCCACTGCCGCCTGTTGGCTTTCGATGGCTTTGACAAAATCCTCTTGTGACAAATAGAGCTTAGTTAACAAAAATAAAACTTCCTGTTTGCGTGGGGAAATAGCCTTAGCCAGCAAAAACTGTTGTTCCGCTTGTTTATACCACTCTGAATTTTTGGTCCGAGAACCCAACACCTGATAAACCTGTCCAGCCCAGAGTGGCCAATCAATCGTGCGCGGTGATCGTATCCAAGCGTCATGGAGTGCCGCTGTCACCGCCAAGGCCGCTGCCTCAGCCCGATCGGTCAATTGAAATTGCGGAGCAGTATCGAATTTCGTTAGCCGTCGCGCCAAGAGCACGGCGATTTCACCGCGCCAGGCATCCGGCACGCTGAGAGCTTGTGTCCCAAATGTAGCCCACGCCTGAATGTCACGCTCATTGTCTGCGAGCAAAAGCCAGTATGATGCCCGCAGTGGAATAATACTGCCATAATACCCGATGATAATGGTTACTACACCGATTCCAATCGCCAGCACCTGACGAGTGCTCGGAGTTAGCAGTGACAAAAATTTTTTACCCATATTTTTCTCCTGGCGAGCCCCGTCAAACGCCACCGTCACAAACGCTAGCGCCAAAAACCAACCCCACAAAGAGAAACTCGTTTCAAACAAAAAACCGGCTTGTACCACACCTGCGACCAAAGCTCCGATCAATATTGCGCGAACCATGGGCGTAGAAACCAAGCCTTCTTCTTCAGAAGCAGCTCCGCGTAACACACGATACGCAGCTATGAGAACAATACTAAGATAACTAAGCAAGCCGATGATCCCTGCGTTGATCGCCACCTCTAGCAACCAATTGTGCGGTTTGTCCCAGACCGTTTCAGTCAAACCAAATCGTAAAAATTGTGGATTGTAATAACGATTAAAAACCAGGCCATAGTTACCCCACCCCCACCCGAGCAAGGGCTGGGCTTTGATGCCCTGGAGCGCTATTTCCCAAGCCATAATACGGGTAGTCCCCGTGCCCCGGGTAAACGAAACCGCCGTCAATGCTTTGAGACGTGGCACATAATCAAGTAATGGCGACTGCTGTTTGGCCAGGCCAAAAATTACCGCGCTGCCAACCAGCAACAAACCCAAACTAATGAGCGCGGCTCTTTTCAGCCACAACCCCGTACCTATCCAACTAGCCACAGCTAGAGTCGCTACAAATCCGGCCGCCACGCCCAGCCATGCCCCCCGCGTTTCAGTGAGCAGAATCAGCCCAAGAAATATCGCCAGGGCCCCGAGAAATCCATAGCGATAACGATTTTTAACGATAAAAAAACCAATCCCCGACAGCCCCAGTAGCGGTACCAGGTAGCCAGCTAAAAATGCCGGATTACCAATCAGGCCACTAGCCCGCGCGCCCCCGACTCCACGCCAGGCCACCGGCAATACTCCCGGCCAAAAACCGGTAAAACTAATAATCACTCCCACGCCAACTACCATGGTGAGTCCTATCTGCCAAGCTTGGTTCGTACGCCAATGATTAATCAACAGCCAATACCACACGCCCAAATGAATCCAGGTAAATAGACCATTGGCTCGCGCTTGATTCCCCCACCAACTCGTAGCAAAAGATCCTCCCACTGCCGCTGTAAAAATACTGATGATTAAAAAAATAAGCAGTGACCATTCCACATAAGACAATCGCCGCGGCGTCACTTGACCATAGACAATACGAATCAAATATAAACCCGCCGCCGCCTCAACCAACAACTGAAAAATCATCGTCTTGCCAAAATGCCACGGAAACATTGTCCACGGCGTAAAAAATAATGGCAACAAAAGAATCGCCCACAGGATAATAGTAATACTTTTAGAAAAATAACGAGAATTCATAGAAATGTCATTGGGCTGTGAATGAGGTAGCGATCACAATTTCCTCCCTTGGGCTGTGAATGAGGTAACGATCACAATTTCCTCCCTTTTTAAGGGGAGGCGAGGTGGGGTCCGTTTATCGTTTTATGAATTACCTCCTCTTGCCCCTCCTTAAAAAGAGGGGAAACGCGACATGTCCTCCTCATAATGACACCTACAATACCAAATTTGAGGTAAAAAACAACCCCCCTCCGGCAAGCCGGAGGGGGGTGTTTAGCTACTTCAGCTAAATCCAAGCGTATTCAGACTACTAAACGATTAGTAGGTGAAGGTCTTGTATTGCAACGGAAGATCTTGATCCATGGCGGTAATACCGGTAGTGGTAGAACCATCGGTCCAAGCAACATCGCTCGCACCAATACGGACGGATAAGTTCTTCGTGGAAACGGCATTGCTGGTGTCCAAGGTGACCCAGAAGGTCTTGGCTTGACCCGAGGAAATACTAACATCGGTGAATCCGGCGCCAGTAATCGCGGTGTCGCCAAAGTTCTGGTTACCGGTAGCTAACCACGAAGTCGTCACGAGGATGTTGCCGGTAGCGATGGAGTCCTTATAGACAATCAAAGCGCGGTCAGCAGTGTTCGAGATCGTGGTGGACAAATCGAAGTTAACCGATTCGACAATAGCCACATAGGTACCTGAGTTAGCCAAGTTGGTGATGGTGAACTTACCAACGATTTGGGAAGCGGAGCCACCGGCAGCGCCAGATGGAGTGTCGCTAGACCAAGCGGTAACAAGTTTAGCGCGATACAACGTGCTGGTCGTACCGTAAGCTACCAAGTTATCACCTCCAACATTGGTGATGTTTACGCCAGTGTGGATAATACTTGGACTAATCGTTACGCCTGAAGATGCTCCGGTAGAAATGATACTGAGCTGACTACTGGTGTAGTTCTTCAAGATAGCGAGGTTGCTGGCTTGGGCAGTCGCCGCTGGGGAACCGAGGTCATCATAGGTCGTTAAGTCAGCTTTGACGACAACTACCTTAGAGGTGCCTTTCGGAATCTGGAATTTCAAACCAGTGAAATCAGCGTGCACCAAGCTGCCGGTCGCATTGCTGTTGCTAAACGACGGAATGGCAGAACCAATTATTAGGTTGTTGTCATTGTCGTACAAGCGAATGTTACGGACAGTACCAGTAGCCGCCGAACTGACGCGGTTACTAATTACTAACTGGGTAATGTTGATGGCTTCAGTGGTGCTGGCGGTAATGTTGAACCGAGCCAACTCCTGATCAACCGCTCCCATTAAGAGGTTCTTAGCGACTGGAGTGTTGGAATCAATCGCCACCGTGTAAGCCCCAGAGGTAGAGATGTAGTTATTCTGCAGAGACAAAGCCTGAGCAGACACACTAGCGCTTCCGCCGGTGTCCACGCCAGTCGCAGTTACGGCATCGCCCTGGATAAGAGCCGTGGAAGCCGTGGTAAACGCAGCCTTAAGGTCAGCATAAACACGAACTACATACTGTGCTCCATTGGCAATCTTTACCGCTGGCGAGATGTTGAAGGTGTAGCTGTTGGCCGTGGAACAGGTAGCCGAAGGGTTCGGATACGTAGTGCCAAGTTGTTTGCCAGCCGAATCTTTCAGCACCAAGTTTTGCATGTAAGCGCCGATACAAGTTGGGTTGGATTGAGCATCCTTCAAAGTGATCTGAGTCAAATCCACCGCTTCACCAGCTCCAGCGGTCACGATGAATGAACCGACTTGGGTGCCGGTACCATTGATGGTGCCATTTGGGTTGGCTGAACTCTTGTTACCAAATGAGGTATCAAGCGACATGGTTACCGTACCAGACTTGATCGTCAAGGTGTTGGCATTCTGTGACAAAGTGGTGATAGAGTTCAAAGAAACCACGCCCTGGGCGTTGCTGGAAGCGCCGGACAAACCAACGACAACCGTGTCGTTAAGCGCCGTGCTGCCAGTGGTATCAGCTACTACTTTAATTGCCGCTTCAGTGCCAGCTTTTATGATAAAGCTGTTACCAAAAGTGCCCCAACCGGTATTGGCAGCGCCATTACCAGTCAACGTACTGATGGTAGTTCCAACCTGTGAACCGTTCACGAGTAAGCGAACATTGATCAAGGTGCGACTCGAGGAAATGGTCGAAGACACGTAAAGTGAACTTACTTTGATATCTTCTCCATTGGCCTTCCAGCCAAATTTAGCCAAGGTCAAGTTGGTTCCGCTCAAGGCAATATTGCCGGTCGGAGAGTCGCTCGACAAAGACTGAGTCAAGGTGCCCGTGTTAACGGTGATGTTAACAGCGGTACCACCGGTGTTAGGTTGAACAATCGCAAAGCTGTCCGTGCCATTGGTCTTTAAGTAGACATTGTAGTTCTTGTCATAAGTGATGACATCAGAACTATTCTGCAAACTGGCGCGGAAATTGCGGTTGGTTCCAGCCACGACGTCGACTTTCAAACTAAGTGTCCTGGTCTGGCCTTTGGTGACTAGATACGGAGCAGCGGCTAAGTCAATCATAATAGTCTTATCCGCAGCCATTTCGACTACGGTTGTACCGAGCTGCTTGCTGCCATCCCAGAGCGAAAAGTTCTTGATATCGCCAACGTTGACTGAGCCAACGACAGTGAAGACAAGTTTGCGCAATTCAATATCCTGGTTACTGCTTACGGCCTGGAATCTCCAGATTTCGTAGCCAGTAGTACCTGGATCAACAGTCGTATTGGAAGCCGGAGACACGCTGGTAAAGGCTAATTTACCAAGGTCAGTTACGGCAGCGCTGGTAAAGATATTACCCGTTAACGGGAATGTCCCACCAACTGATCCAGTCGCGTTTGAAGTTACGCCAGCGGCGTCAACAATCGAGAACTGGAAAGTTTTGCCGGACGACACGGCATTCTTAAGATCCAAGAGAACCTTGACTGACTTTTTCGTACCCTTGGTGACGGTGAACATGCCAGCGCTATTGGTGAACGAAACCAAATTATTGGCTACGCTCGGGTTGCCGGCCAGTTTCATACCTGCGTCATCGTAAAGGTACATGTTGCTGATATCGGTATCAGCCGAAATACCAGTGCGTTTCAATACCAATGAAGTTACTTTGACATCACCGCTGTTGTCAGCGCCAAAATCAAGTTTCAAGACCGGTACCATCGCCTGAGCGCCATTCGTTCCGGAATCGGATACGAGGGTCGCGGCAAATGGGTTGTCCGCAGCTAATGAAACACTAACGGCTCCAGCAGGAGTGGCAGCTGGAGGAGTACCAGGAGCTGGAGGAGTTACCACTACCACTGGAGCAGCGACACCACCACTTTGAGTTTTGTCGGTGATCGTTTTGACTTCAGCATCAATGGTAGCGCCAAGAGCCAATCCAGCTACAGCTGAAGCGGCGACTGGGCGGATAAAGGCAGTCTGCCAACCATTGGCGGTTAAACCAGTGGCGGTAACTTCGCGGAGTTTACCATCAACATCCACATACCAGTTCTTGCCGCCATTGCTGACGACCATACCCGGATGGGCTTTGCCTTCGGTAATATCCGTGCCTAATTTCGTGTAGTTCGGCCAGAATTCATCGTTAATCACCTGAGGTTGGTAGAAGTTGCCATATAAAGCTTTAGCAGCTTCTGGGGTGATTTTAGCTTTTACGTTGCCAGGTAAAACGACATAAAGCTGATCCGAAGATCCACGCTTAATGACATAAGAACCAGGGGCAAAGTTAACTCCATAAGGAGGATTGGTCGGTAGCGCCAAAGAGTCAAAGCAGGCCATGCTTACGGTCGTGTAACCGCCGTAAGTTGGGCGCCAGCTCTTGAACACATAGCCACTCGGGAAATATTGCACCTGAGTTTGGTTGTTGACTACGTAAATAGCCGGTTTACCAGACACCTTGATCATGTCTCCCGGGTTTAAGGTCGGACAAACCGCGGCGTTAGCAGCGAGAGGTACGAACAAATTCAAACCGGAAAAAACGACGGTCACGGCAAACGTTGTAACAACGTTCAGGATTTTCGTGCCTAATTTTTTCATAGATAAATATAAAGTAAATCCTTAAATCACCGGCGTGCCGACCTGCCTGCCGTAAGGCTGGCTAATCGACATCAAATGAATTAAGGTTGGTCTTCCGACCTGCCTGCCGGTAGGCAGGCTTAATATCGGAAGATATACAACGACCAGGCAAGCTCGTATGAGCCTTCGACCTTGTGCACTGGCCAGGACTTAAACTAACTCTTCTCTCCCTGGATCGGCGCCACGAACTCGTGCTACCGACTGCAGTGAAAGAAAAATCAGTGACTAATTTTTAGTGGAGCTACTGCCACTCAGCGTAGTAGTAGTTGAAAAAGGAACACCCGGTGGAACCGCTACCGTTCCCGAAACCACCGCGCTAATCATAGGAGTCCCCAAAATTTTGCTTGCAGTAGATGTGGCGCTCGGTTTGCTTGCAGGTGAGGTACTTGTACTTACTACAACATTACTGCTCTCTACCACGATACTTTTGGTATCGTTGTTTACTTCTTTAATTTTATCAACCGCCGCTGACAACTGATCAGTAGCCACCAGCACTTGGGCTTCACTAATTTTCTTGTCCACTTTAGCCGAAGCTGATTTCATCTCAACCGTACTCGAAGCCACACTGGCTTGAGTGGCTTTGGAGCTGTCAACATCATTAACAATTATGGTAATAGCATCATTCAATACAACTTTAGCGGCTTCCGGCGAAACTGATTGGTCGTCTACTTTTTGTACGAATACCTCTACCGCCTTCACTCCGGTGTCTTTAGCCAGGTTAGTGGTAGCCGTAAGTTCTTTAGATAAATCCGCGTTGGTAGTACTGGCGGTGTCCAGATTATCACTCACCTCTTGCAACGCGCTTTTAATTTGGTCCGTATTTTTTTTCGCGTCTTTGATCGTGTCTCCGGACAAGTGCTGGTTCAAGCTGTCATTTACTCGAACCACACCTTCCTTTAAATTTGAAACCGCCTCCGCGATATGCCAATTTTTATCCGGATCAGTGCTAACCGTGATCCGCTTAATGTCGGTCACTCGATTTTCCGAGTAGGTGATATGGGCTTGCGCCCGGGCATTGTCATTGCCGACCGTTTCGGCCAGGGCTACTTTGGTTTTTTCTAAAGCAATCTTAACCGGATATAAGGTGTCGCCAGGCAAGGCTGTGTTAGACGCCGAGCTAGTCGCCACCCAACCACTGAGACCAAGCAAAGACACCATTACCAAAACAGCCAAGGGTCGAACTACAGTATACACCACTTGCCGCGGCAAGAACAGAGCCATGGCCGACCAGAGCTGGTCAGACAACGGCACGGATCGAGCCACGCCGTCAGGCAAAGTATTTTTAATCTGCGCCAAAAGCAAGCTACGATTCTTCTCTACCCATTCCGGGCGGGGGCTAGCCTCGCCATGACGAAGATTCTGCAAGTGATTAATAAGTTTATTTTTCATCATAAGGTGATTCTCCCAAAACGTCCTGCAATTTTTTAAGCGCCCGGTGCAAGGTCACACGCACCGCTATATTTTTCTTCTTCATGATAGCCGCTATTTCCGGAATGTCGAGTTCTTCTACAAACCGAAGTGTGATCACTTCTTGATATTCTTGTTTTAATTTTTGTAGCGCCACTATAATAATATCGTTGGCAATTTTTAAATGAGCGCTTCTATACCACTGCCCGTCATCACTGATCTCCAATTCCTCGCCCAACAGATCCGGTTGGCCGGCTCGAGCGCGATACAAATCAATAATCGCGTTACGCGCCATCCTATACAAGAGACCACTGAAGCTTTTGATCTCTTTATTCTCTTGCAAATAATTCCAGGCTTTCAAAAAAACGTCCGCCGTAATATCCTCCGCCTGCTCCCGATTATTAACTTTAAAAAAAACAAAGCGATAGATCTGTTTCACATAAGCGTCGTACAACTTGGCAAACGCTTCTGGGTCTCGCTTGGTCTGAATCTGGAAGAGGATAATTTTTTCAGTGAGCTTGTTCATTGTAGAAGACGAGAAAAGTAAGCCAGCGTTACACCTAGGATATGCTCACCTCCTCTCTTGTCAAACAGGAGAGGTCGGGGAGAGGTCTCGCTACTATCTATAAGTATACCATATTTACCCACTTTTGAACTTAATAAAGACCACAATCAAGGGCCTTTATTTTTCTCTTTATACAAAGACCAGTCTACCAATAAATCACACAAACGTCAACAAAAATCCCCGCGATTACGCCATTTCGTAATTCAAAACCGATAGGACCAATCGGGGAGTGCCAACGCTCTATGTCCTTAATAATAGTATACAATATTGTATACTATTATTAAGTATCCAGCTTATTTAGACTTAAATACAAAATTTGTATACATTATTGTATACAAATAAATAAAAAATCGTACGCTAAGTGGCTAATTAGGTCAATTTGACAGGCTTTGATTTTTTTGATAACCTATCATTTTGTCTACAGATATATATACAAACTTTCAATACTTTGCCATTTATGGAGGCTCCACTTCAACCCAAAGAACTTATCCGAGTCTCCATCTCCGAAGCCGCCCGGCTGTTTGGGGTAAATACTCAGACCATCCGTCGCGCCATCAAAGCCCAAGAAGTCACCTACGTCATCGTCAGTGGTCGCTACAAACTCAACTTTGAAAGCCTGGTAAAATGGTCCCAACGCCACACCACCATAAAAAATAAACTCGTCAAAAAAGGCATTGGCCAATTTGTGGATAAATGCAAAATCAAAAACCCCCTTTTCTCCCCCAACCCCAAGTCGCTCCCCTCTACCACTAGCCAGCTCAAACCACCGGATAAAACTTCCACCTCAGCCACCCTCTCCACCTCCTCCACCTAGGAGGTTTTTGTTTGACAAACAAGCTAAATGAATCCATAATGAAGAATAACTAGCGTTTAATTTTCAATTTCTAATTTTCAATTTTTAAACAATTTTCAATGATTTAATTTTCAAAACCAACGAACCTGACAAGTAATGCTTTGAAATTTTACCCTTGAAAATTAAATCATTGACTCATTGATCATTGTTTGGAAATTAAAAATTGAAAATTAGAAATTTTAACAACCCTTATGTCCTTCTTCCACCGCCACTACCACCGTCACTACCACGGCATCTACCACAATCCCAAAAAATTATTCATCCTCGACTTGTGCCTGCTCGCGGCCGCTCTACTTATGTTCGCCGCCAGCTTGGTATTCTGGTTTTGGAAACCGGGCATTACCGATCTCATTGACGTAGAAATTTCACTCGGCGACACACGTCTCAAAAGTGGCGACTATGCTCATCTCACTATCAACTACACCAACCGCAGCAGACACCACCTTACTCGCCCCACCCTCGCGGTGCGTCTCCCCTCCGGATTTGTCGTAGACCGGACTCAAACCCCACTCACCCTCTTTTCCAAAAATTCTACCTTCACTCTCGATGATTTAGATCCGGGCGCCAGCGGACAAGTCGGCCTTTTCGGGCAATTCTGGGCCGAACCAGGGAAAGAAACCAAAATTATCGCCATCCTGTCTTACCAAGTAGAAACCGATACGAACCGTGAACAAAAACTAGGCACTTACCTAGCCACCCTGCCTGAAAGTATTTTATTGACTTCACTCGAAGCACCAGCGTCAGCGTTCCCCAATGTAGCCGTTCCCTTTAGTCTCAAAATTAAAAATAATAGCGCGGTTCCAGTTTCCGGAATTACCGTCTTAGAGCACGGCCTGAAAGCCACCTTCAAAACCACGACGTCTCTAAAAAATATCAGTCTCTCGGCCGGTGAAGAACTATCATTAAATGGTACCTTTCTGTCTCCTCAAGTCGCCGGCGTTCAAACCGCCGCTTTTGTAACTGAAGTGCTGCCGAATAATCAGCCAATCATTCAAAGCAGTAAAGAAACTAGATTTACGGTGGTGACCCCCTCATTAAATATAACCGCCCGTAATGTCAACGCCTTTGACTATCTCGAACCAGGCCAAACCATACCCCTTGAGATCAGCTGGAAAAATAGTACTCCCTTCCCATTGAAAACCATTCGTCTGCGCCTAGCCAGCACGCCCGGTTTCCTCAATCTTAGAGCTACCGCCAAAGCGAACAATCTTAAAATCGAAGGCACAGATTTGATCATTGATAGCAGTGTCCGTACCGCTCTCGCCGCTGAGACTGGCACTAGTGACCAATTCGCGCTTAACCTGGTGTTTAACCCCATTTTCAGTCCGATTGGACAAACGACGCGCGAATTTCACCTGACTCCAATAATTGAAGCCAGGAGCGACCAAGTGAGCGACCAAGTATTTACTATGAACGGCGACGATCTAGTACTGCCACTCGCCACCGACCTGACTCTGAAAGCGGAAACCCGTTTTTATACTCCGGATGGAGATCAACTAGGCCGTGGCCCACTACCCCCGCGCGTTGGCGCCACGACCAAATATTGGATTTTTATCGAAGCCTTCAACACCGTAAATCCGATTGAGGACGCGTTCCTTAGCCTGACACTCCCCAACGGGGTCACTCCCACCGCCATGCAAAGCGTCACTCTCGGCGCCCCGCTCAGCTGGGAGGCTACTGCCCGCTCTCTCACCTGGAGCATGCTCGATATCCCGGCCCAAAGTAAAACTGGTTGGTATTTCCAAGTGGCGGTGACGCCAACTCTGGCGGACATCGGCCAAACCATCTCTCTCGTAAAAAACCTGACCTTTGTCGCCAAGGATAAAAAAGTTCACAAACCGTTCAATCTGCGCGTCGCTGAATTATCCAATGTACTAAAATCCGATGACCGCGGGTCGAAGAGTGGGGCGAAAGTGGTGGTTCAATAATCTTTTCGTTTTCCTCTCTTCCGCAGAGGAGAGGGTAGGGTGAGGTAGCGTCACCATTCGATATTGGAGTAAAAAAAATCTCCTACGATTTAAAGGGTAACTGCTGGGCACACCATAAAAAAAGACTCCGATTGATTTCGGGGTCTTTTATTTTTTGCCCAGCTTCCGGGCCTCGCGCGAGAAAGCAATTTTAATTGCACGCTCGCGTGAGTAGGCCCGGACGCGCATCGTGAGCCCTCGGTTGTCGCCTGCTGGCGCACGCCCGAGCCTGACTCACGGTGCCCTACTTCTTGCAGGGCACGTATATTCCTAACTCCTTATCCCAACAATCCAAATCCAAGTCAATTTTTTTCTTCTCCTCCTTCTTCTCCTTCTTCTCCTTCTTCTCCTTCTTCTCCTCCTTCTCTGCGAAAACGGGGGTGGAGAGGGCAAACAGGGCGATCAGGACAAAAAAAAGCTTCTTCATGAGATCCTCCTTGCACCTTTGTACGGGCGGATTGCCCAGGTGCCATGAAAACAGAAATTATTCTGTTCTTATGGCACTGGGACATTAGTAGTTAAGGAGAATTAAGCCTTTTCATCTGTTTTTTACAGACAGAAAAATAATTGTAAAAACGTCAATCTAAATTGACGAATATTTATACCATACTTTTAAATTCCTGTCAAGCCGGCTGTGGTCAATATTCCTATTTCTCCCAACAAAAAATCTCGATACTACCGAGATTTTTGTTTGAAATATTGCTTAATTTAGCAAGTTCACGTGTAGTTCAACGCCACCCATACTAACTATGTTTCTCCGCCAAGTCGCCAATTACTGGTAACCTATATTTTTCACCCTGATACGCTTTAATAATGAGAAAAACAGATATGACTAGGGACGCCAAGCCAGCGACACTGCGTAAACTCCACATTCCCAACAAACCAATGGCGTAATAAACGACGTAAAAGAAAACCGACAGCAGCATAGATTGAATCGCGTGAAAACGAGCAAATGGATCCTTGGAAATAAGGTAAACGATAAGACCGCTCAAAAAACCCAGGACATAAGCCAGGGCCGCGATAAGAGTGGGCTTCATACCACTATTTTGAGGGGCAGGAGGCGAGACGACAGGAGGATTTGTTTCCATACGTATAATACTTAAGAATAAAACAAATTTGGCTAAACTTACTTGTACAACGAACTGTGGCTTCCAATAGTTACCCAAAGAATCGTACCTTCATCAATTAATTTATAAATCGCCCTCAGATCACCCGTAACATTGATACTGCGATAGCCGTAGAAACGCCCTTGCAATGGATGATTATGCAAAAGTGGGTGGAACTGATCGACTAACCATAAATCACGTCGCTGTTTAAATTGTCGCTGTTCATTCGAACGGAGTTTGCGGTACGCTCTAACAAAATTTTGATGTAGGATCATCCTCAGACCTCATCCAGATACGCGTCCATCGCAACAGCCGAGACAAAAGTGGGTGATATATTTTTCTTATGCTTTATATCCTGTTCAACCTTGCCCAACAGGCGTTCCAGAGCTGAACTCATAGTTGGTATGGTTGAAAAATAGACCTCTTTGGTGCGCACAAACTGCTTGAGAAAAGCATTGATAATTGTGCTGAGTGGCAAGCCTAATTCTCGAGCTGTTTGTTGAGCCTGATTTTTAACCAGCGGATCGATTTTGATATTAAGAAGAGTCTTCATAAGTGGCTACATTATTTTTTTTATTATAACTATAGTATCTACAATAGTTACTATTTCTGTCAAGAGCCGGCTACTAAAAATAAAAATCCCCCAGCAAAACACTAAGGGATCAAAATATTTGTCTTAATATTTGTTCCCCACTCACTCCCCAATTTCTAATTTCCAGTTTCTAATCATTCACCAATCACCCGTTCCCCAATTTCCAATCATTCACCAATCACCCGTTCCCCAATTTCTAATTTCCAGTTTCTAATCATTTAATCGCCCCCTTCAACTTTACAATCATATCCGTCTTCTCCCACGGGAATTCCTTGCGGCCAAAATGTCCATACGCCGCCGTCGCCCGATAAATCGGCTGCAATAATTTCAAATGCTCAATAATTTTACCCGGCCGAAAATCAAACAACGCCGTGATAATACGCACCAACTCTTCATCCGATACCGTGCCCGTGCCAAAACTATTGACATTAATGCTCGTCGGTTCAGCTTTGCCAATAACATACGCCACTTGCACCTCGACTCGCTCGGCCAACCCGGCGGCCACAATATTCTTGGCCACATAGCGGGCCATATATGCTCCCGAACGATCCACCTTGGAGGGATCCTTGCCCGAAAAACAACCTCCCCCATGCCGCCCCATACCACCATAGGTATCTACGATAATCTTGCGTCCCGTCAACCCCGTATCACCCTGCGGACCACCCACCACAAACCGGCCGGTCATATTGACATAAAATTGTGTCTCGGCATCAAGATACTCCTTACAAATCGGCTCGATTACGTGCTTAATAATATCCGCCCGAATTTGCGTAGTTTTTATTTCCGGATGATGTTGCGCCGACACGACTACATTCTTCAATCGCACTGGTTTATTATCCACATATTCCACCGCCACCTGCGTTT
>CAZXIF010000145.1:0-12229 GCA_964640395.1 uncultured Gammaproteobacteria bacterium
TAGCAATGATCTGGAACGCGAACGCGGCATCACTATTTTTTCCAAAAATGCCTCAGTTGTCTGGGGCGACCCTGCTTCACCAGAGGGAATAACCAAAATTAATATCATCGATACACCCGGCCACGCTGATTTCGGCGGTGAGGTAGAGCGCGTGCTCAAAATGGCCGACGGCTGTCTTCTGCTCGTCGACGCCAAAGAAGGTCCTATGCCCCAGACTCGTTTCGTGTTGCGCAAAGCTTTGCAAATGGGCCACCGTGTAATCGTCGTAATCAACAAAATCGATCGTCCCGATGCCCGAATACAATATGTACTCGATAAAACATTGGAGCTATTTTTAGAGCTGGGAGCCAGCGACGAGATTGCTGAATTTCCGGTAGTATTTGCTTCGGCCAAACAGGGCAAAGCTGGTTTTACACCTGATCTGGCGACCATGACTGATATTAATCCGGTATTTGAAATGGTTTTAAAACAAGTGCCTTTTCCGAGCGGAGACGCTACCAAACCCTTGCAGATGTTGGTAGTATCCACCGTGCCCGATAATTTCAAGGGCCGTATCGCTATTGGCCGCATCTACAATGGCTTCATGAAAAAAGGCCAAGAAGTCATGCATATCAACCGCGCCGGACAGATGAAAAAATTCCGCCTGACTTCACTTATGACTTTCCTTGGTCTTGACCGGGTGGAAGTTGAAACCGCCGAAGTAGGCGATGTTATCGCTATCGCTGGTAATTCAGAGCTTACTATTGGTGAAACTATCGCTGATGTGGCCAACCCTATCGCTTTGCCTACTATTACCATTGATGAACCGACCGTGAAGATGACTTTTTGTGTGAACGATTCTCCTTTCGCCGGTAAAGAAGGGGATTACAGCACCTCTCGTCAAATGCGCGAACGTCTATTCAAAGAAGCGGAAAACGACGTAGCGCTCAAAGTGGAAGATGGTCCTGACGGCGATTGGATTGTATCCGGTCGTGGCGAACTCCATTTGGCAATTCTGATCGAACGTATGCGGCGCGATAAGTTTGAGTTTCAAGTTTCCCGCCCGCGGGTAATTATGAAAGAAATTCGTGGACAAAAAATGTGTCCGTATGATCAGGTGTACATTGAAGTGCCGGAACAGTATAATGGCGTCATTATGCAAAAGATGGGTGGCCGCAATGGCCAGCTCAAGGATATGCGCAGTGAAAACGGAATTATGTACATGGAATTTGTTATCCCGACCCGTGGTCTCTTTGGTTACCGTACGGAATTTTTGACCGACACCAAGGGGCTCGGCATCATCCACAGTATTTTCCATGATTATTTACCAGATCCAGGCAACTGGAAAGAGCGCAATCAAGGCTCCCTTGTTGCCCATGAAACCGGCACCACCGCCCTGTACGGCTTACTCGGTGTACAGGACAGAGGTATCATGTTCGTCGGGCCGAATTTTGAAGTCTATGAAGGCCAAGTTGTCGGACAGAGCAATCGCGCCGGAGATTTGCGCGTGAATGTCTGTAAAATGAAACAGCTGTCCAACATGCGCTCCAAAGGCGACGGTAGCGCTGAACATTTCAACGCCCCGCACATCATGGAACTCGAAGATGCCCTGGAATACATCGGAGACGACGAGTTGGTAGAAATCACTCCCAAGAATGTCCGTATTCGCAAAATGATTCTCAACGAAAACGAAGCCCGCCGCAAAGCCAAAAATGTTTAATCTCATCACTCAATGTAAAAACCCCGAGCCTGTCGGGGTTTTTTATTTAAAGTATGCAAGTTGTCCCTGATTTTAAAAACATGTATAATAAAGCCGATTTAAGCTCATGCCCGGTATGTTCAAAAAAACCTCCACAACCGACAATCGTTTGCGCCTGGTGGCGTTGTTTTTTTTAGTTCTGGCCGGCTGGGTGCTGGCGCGCTTGTTTATCCTGCAAATAATCGATCACAATTATTACAGCCTATTTGCCCTGAATAGCCATGAAATCTACCAGCAACTTCACCCCAAGCGTGGCAGCATTATTTTTCAAGATACCCGCACCAAACAAGAATATCCCGTGGCAGTTAATAAACAATTTTATTTAGTCTACGCCGTACCGAAAGAAATCCCTCCGGCCGATGTAGCCACTACCAGCGTTCAATTGGCCAATCTGCTCGGCTATGACAGTGCGGAGAAAACCCAAGTGCTCACGGATCGTTTGAGTAAAAACACTCAAGTCTATAAAACTATCGAGCGAAAAGTTCCCGAAGACTTAGTATCTCGCATTAAGGCCCTCAACTTAACAGGCATTTATGCCGTTCCCCAAGAGTATCGTTATTATCCCGAAGGCAACAGCGCAGGACCACTCCTGGGGTTTGCTACGTTTAACGATGCCGGCGACATTGTAGGACACTACGGCCTGGAAGATTATTGGGATAAAAAATTAGCCGGCAAACCTGGTTTTGTTCTCGGCGCTCGCGGAGCTCTCGGCAGCTGGATAACGCTGGCTGGCCGCACCCTTCACCCTTCCGAAGATGGGGCAGATTTGTTACTCACCGTTGATCGCACCCTGCAATACATGGCTTGTCAGCGCCTGCGTGAAGCTCTCGATCAATACCAAGCTAAAAGCGCTTCTCTAGTTATGATGGACCCCAAAACCGGCGCTATCCTGGCCATGTGCAGCCTGCCCGATTTTGACCCCAATAATTCCGCCAGCGTCACTGATTTAAGAGCTTTTAACAATCACAGTATTTTTACCCCCTACGAACCAGGCTCGGTTTTTAAGCCCATTACCATGGCCATCGCTCTCGACCTCGGCTTGGTCCAACCAGAAACTACCTTCGTTGATCCTTGTCAGCGTAAAATTGCCAATTTTACGATCCGTAATGCCGATGACAAATGCTATAACAAGCAAACCATGCTTGGAGTCTTGGCCAATTCCATCAATACCGGTATGATTTGGGTACAAGAAAAAATCGGTATTGAACAATTTAGGCGCTATGTGGAAAAATTCGGCTTTGGCGAGCGTACGGGAATCGCTTTGGATACCGAAGTCCCGGGAGATATTTCTTCCCTCAGCAAAAAAGGGCCTATTTACGGAGCCGTCGGGTCGTTTGGCCAGGGCCTTACCGTTACTCCACTGCAGCTAGCCACCGCCTATTCCGCCCTGGTGAATGATGGCCAACTTCCCAAGCCCTACGTGGTAGAAGAAGTCCGCTACCCCGATGGTCGCAAAGAAAAAATTTTACCCCAGCTCGCCGAGCAAGTCATTTCACCCCGCGCCGCCAAACTCATCACCGCTATGTTGGTGGGTGTCGTGGACACTGGTTTAAGCTATCGCCAAGCTAAATTTACCGATTACTATGTCGGCGGCAAAACCGGCACTGCCCAGATCGCCGGTCAAGGTGGCTATGGCGAGCGTACTAATCATACTTTTGTTGGTTTTGCCACTGCTCGCGACCCCCGCGCTGTCTTGGTCGTCAAATTTGAAGAACCCGCCCGCCGCTGGGCCGAGTCTACCGCTGCACCGGTATTTCATGATATTATGAAACTTGTGTTAGACTATTACACGATTAAAGAAGAACGCTAAAATGTATGAATACACTTCTCCAAAAACTCCTCGCCGTCTGCGCCAAACGTATTCTTAAAAAATACCACCCCAAAGTTATCGGCATTACCGGCTCAGTAGGCAAAACTTCCACCAAAGAAGCCATAGCCGCGGTAGTGGGGATTAAATTCCGCGTACGTGGGAGTCAAAAAAATTATAACAATGAAATCGGTGTCCCGCTGACAATTATTGGTATTGACTGCTCACCCGGTTCGTCTCTGCTCGGCTGGTTATTTGTCTTTGTCAAAGCGATCAAACTACTATTCAGTACCGATTCAAATTACCCCGAACTGTTGGTGCTTGAAATGGCCGCCGATAAACCCGGTGATATTAGTTATTTAGTTGATCTGGCGCCGTGCGAGGTAGGGGTGTTAACGGCCATCACTCGCGCTCATACCGAATCTTTTAAATCAATCAAAAAAGTCGCGCAAGAGAAAAAAAATATCATCACCCATCTGTCTACCGATGGATTTGCCATTCTCAATATTGATAACGAGCTAGTTCGTGAACTTACTTCGGCTACCGAGGCTCGCGTCCTTAGCTATGGCTGGCGCGCCGGAGCCGATTTTCAAGCCTCAGACGCTAGACTGGTCTATGGCGACGACGGTTGGCCAATAGGTATAAATTGCAAAGTAAATGTTAAAGGTAGTAGTGTGCCAATTTTTTTGCCTGGAGTAGTCGCCGAACACCTGATCCTGCCCTGTCTGGCAGCGTTGGCCATAGCTGAAGTGTATGATATTAATTTAATCGAAGCAGCCGGAGCGCTCAAAGCTATGCCGCTACTGCCCGGCCGCATGCAGCTGATTCCTGGTATCAAAAAAACCCTCCTTATCGACGATAGTTATAACTCCAGCCCGGAAGCCGCCAAAGCCGCCCTTGCCACCCTCGCTTCGATTCAAATCAAACCCGGCGCCGAACGCTACGCCGTACTCGGCGATATGCTCGAACTTGGCGAAGACACCAAAGCTGCCCACCGCGAAGTCGGTTTTACCGTAGCCGAACAGGGGATAGATTATCTCATTACCGTGGGAGAAGCCTCCAAACTCACCGCCGAAGCTGCCCGCGAGGCTGGCTTACCCGATCATCATGTTGCTGCTTTTGCCGATACAACCGCAGCTGGTAAGTTCCTGCAGGAAGAATTGGAAGAAGGGGATATCGTGTTGGTTAAAGGTTCACAAGGCCTGCGGATGGAACGCGTGATAAAAGAGGTCATGGACGAGCCACTCCGAGCGGAAGAATTATTGGTGCGGCAGGAAGAAGAGTGGAAGTAAAAATTCGAATTCCGAAATCCGAAGCACGAAACTCGAAGCTCGAAACAATATCTAAACTTTTAATATCTAATATCAAAACGTGCTTAAATATTTATATTTTTAATATTGGAATTTGTTTCGGATTGTTTCCCTGCGGTCAAGAAATGCGATATTCGAATTTCGAATTTATGTCGTTTGTACCAATTGACTTGGCTGATTATATATGATATTTTGCTCCTGCTCACAAACTAATCTATAAATTTTGGCCCGTTCGTCTATCAGTTAGGACATTGCCCTCTCACGGCGAAAAGACGGGTGCGATTCCCGTACGGGCTACAAAATTCGGACAAGGTCCGGCTTCTTCCAAAATTGACCAGGCTCCCGTGGCTAACCCGTGGGCTTTTTTGGTGGTGAGGGTCAGGTTCGAGCCGAAGATTTTTCGGGCGAGAACCTTCTTGCCGCGCAAGTCGCCGCCCGGGGTGATTTTAGCTGCAGATTCAGCTAAAACAATCCACTCCTTCAAGGGTTCGAGCCGATCATACTGCTTTTGTTCGGCCCGGATGATATCCTCTTCCAAAGTCTTCTTGGTGCTCATGTATTTAGCCTTCTCTACCCGATAGACTTCTTTTTCAATATCCTGATCTAGATAGCCGTCGAGAAGGATTTGAAGTCTTGTATTTATCGTAGTAATTCTCTCATTCGCCTCCCGAACAAAAGCAGCACAGGATGTGGCGCTCGTCTTTTTATCTTTCTCCAAGAGAGAAAGCATTTGTCGTGCGCCATGTTCCGGCAAAGAAACTTTTTGAATCATTTCACTCAATTGGCGGTCAAGTTCTTCTTCCCGGATAAAGGGCTGGTGACACGAGCGGGCTTTGGATTTTTTGGTGCAGCGGTAATACACGTATTGTCTGCCTGAGGGCTTGGTTTTCTTTTCAGCGGTAATCATCATCTGGCACTCGCCGCAACGCAGTAGTTCACAAAAAGCTTGCGGTTCATTCTTGAGCTTTTTGTGCGGCCTGCCGCGCTGTTTTAATATCTCCTGCACCGTATCAAAAAGTTTCTTCGTTATGATCGGCACGTGTTTACCTTCGTAAATTTCTTGGCCATAACGAAAATGGCCATAGTAAAAAGGATTGGAGAGGATAAAGGTTATGCTGTCCCGGTGGGTTTTCTTTCCGGTTTTCGTCTTAATACCTTTCTGCGCCAAAAATATTCCGATATCTTCTAGCCGGGACTGTCCCTGGCCATAAAGCTCGAACGCTCCTTTGATGACGCCCGACTTCTGTGGATCAATGACTACGACCTTGTGCCTGATGTCATTAAGGTATCCGACGGGAGCCAAGCTGGGATAAATCCCGTTTCTTACTTTTTGGCGCAGTCCTCTTTTGACATTTTCGGAAAGAGAATCCACATAGTATTTGCTTTGCCCGAACGCGATGTTGAGCATGAACTTGCCCTGGGATGTCGGCTCAAACCAGAATTGCGGGAATTTAAGGGTGGCAATCTTTTGAATGTCCAGAAGATAAATAATTTTGCCGCCGTCCACAGAATTTCGTGCCAAACGGTCGGGATGCCAGGCCAAAATTCCATCAGCCTCGCCTTGCTCCAATTTAGTAATCATGTCGTTAAAGATAGGGCGACCAGGAATTTTGGCTGTCCTTTTTTCGATAAAGACTTCGGCGATCTGTAAATTTTCCCGTTTGGCAAATTCCCGCAATTCGGTGATCTGGGCATCGATGCTCAAAACCTGCTTGTCCTCAACATCGGTTGACTTACGCGCGTAGAGAAAGAATTTTTGATTCATATAATGGGGGTTAAAAGTTTGTGATTACATTGGGTATAAAGTAAGTATACCAAATTCTAAAATACAAGAAAAAATTATTTTTCTATATCGGGCAAAGCAAATACTATAGAGCATAACCGTTCACCACGGGCGGCACACCCTCGCCACCAAAAAAGCCCACGGGTTAGCCACGGGAGCCTGGTCAATTTTGGAAGAAGCCGGACCTTGTCCGAATTTTGTAACGGTCTATTACTCGGCTCGGACGCTGCACGAGGCTCAGCAACTATCCACTGTGTTCTTGACAACGAAATTTGGTCGGCGGTACGATCATTGTAAGGGGCTTGCTACCCCTTGAATGACCACTTGAACAACATTCAACGGGTAAAGCCTTAAAAAACATCTTATCCTAGCTATCTCACGCCTTAAAATTTCCGTGACATCTCACCAGAGAATCCACTGAATGACACTTAGTATATTAGGATACTGATTGAATAGATGGTTACTACTTATTTACTTTCTACTGACTTAATTACTCTTACTTAAACTTAGATTTTTTTATTTTCGATGGTGACTTTTTGACTGCCTTGGTGGACTTGGGGTGGTGGGGGTGAGTTGGCCGCCGCGTAGGGCGGCGGAGAATAAAAAATATTTTTAAACTGATCGCATACATTTTTTAAACTACTGCGGGCCCTTGCCCGCACCCACACTATATGAAGCTAGCCGCACTTCATCAGGCTCTCGCTACCAGCACTAAGCTCGCCGACGTCAGTCAATTGAGCATGAAGGAACAATTCGGCTTGCTGGGTGAATTGTGGCTCCGGTATGTGGATTTACAACTCCATTCTCCGGAAAGGCTGCAGTTTATCATTCTCTTTATTTCCGGTTCCGTACCGTTCCTCCTTTTAGTGGGGTGGATCATCAGTAAATTTTTCCAATTTCCTTTTTTCAGTTCTGCTTTTGAAAAAATAAAATTTAAGAGAAAGGAAATTGATAAAGCATTAGCAGATATGTTGTATCTTGAAATAACGATTCCGCATAATTCTCAAGCTACGGCCTTCCAGATACAGCAAAAGATTTTGAAAACTTTGCACTCCATCTACGCTGATCCTATCGCCGGAGCGCATAATTTCACGTTCAACTGGCACTTGTGGTTTTTCTTCCAGAAGTTCTATCGGTTTATCAAAGTATGGCGCAGTCGCAAAGTGTTTTTCACCATGCAAATTTGGGGGCAATACCCATGTATTTCCTTTAGGTTAAACATTCCTCGGGCGTACCTCGACCGGATTGAGAAAGCTTTGTATAACGCCTACCCGGGTGCCGAGATAGCCGTTGTAAACAAAGAAACGCTTGTCCAAGCAATTATGCGCTCTCCGGAAAGTTATCTGAGCTATGGCCAATCGAAAATTGTAGGCCAATGGCAGCATCTGATTAAAACCTTTCGGGATGTATCGAGCGATCCGGTAGATTCCATTATTTCCACGATGGAGGGGCTTAAGGCAGGAGAGTATATGGTCTTTAATGTATTTCTGTCACCAGCTTCGCATTTCTTCAACCAACTCATTCATTTTTTCCTCGAAGAGGAAGAGCATAAACAGCAAGGCGTATTTAGTCACAGAGAGACCGTGAAACAAATCGACGCTCAATCACCGGACTTACTGTCGCAACTGCGGACTGCCAAGATTGAAAAAATGAAAGCGTCATTATTCCAAGTGAGTATCTCATACTGGACTATCATGCCGACTGCCGCAGAAAGTAGAGAGAAGCTAGAGAACATCCAATCGGTCCTCACACAGGTCAACCAGAAGAATATGAATACGCTTGAGCATAAGCGATTGTTTACCAAGCAAGTTAAAGAATTACAGGTGAGTGGCGAATTGGAGAACATGGTGGCCATGCGGCCAGTCATAACCCGTCCCAAGTTTCGCTACTTCCCCTTATTCCGCTACAAGAATTATGGACAGATTATCTCGGATAGTGAACTATATTCACTTTGGCATTTACCGAATATTACTCCGGACAGTATTTCCTCGATCAGGATTAATAAGTTCAAGAAGCTCCCGGCCAGCCAGGACATGCGGTTATTTGGAAACAATTTCTTTATCCGGTTTGGCACTTCCAATTTTTCAATGCACGAAGGGAATCCGGTCGGCATCCCGACGTGGGATGATATGAAAAAACATGTGTATATTCTCGGTGGTACGGGTGCGGGTAAATCAGAAACACTCAAAACAATCCTGAGCAGCCTGCTTAACAAAAATGATGCGGAGAAAACGGCGCTGTTAATCGTTGATCCTAAAAACGACTTTGCTACCGATTTGCTCACCATGATTCCGGAACAACGAAAAGATGACGTAGTGTATTTCAATCCCTCCAAACAAAAAGACAAACCCTTGGGCTTCCCGTTCTTCTCGCGCTTTTCCAGTAATAAACCGCCTGACGAACGTATTGAGTTTTTGATTTCGATCATGAAGCGGTTTGTCCAGATTGATTCGACCTATTCCTGGGGACCGGAACTGGAAAACATTTTGCGTCATTTATTCGCCACCGCCTATCTGTTGCCGGAGCAATCCCTCTCTGGTCTGGATCGGCTGCTTCATGATCACCAACAAGTGAGTAATCTCATGCCGTTTATGCCACCGCGATTGGAGCAGTTTTGGCGAACATCGATTATTAAAAGAACGGATAATGATTTGGCGAAATACTTGGCGACCACGAATAACAAGATTGGTAAGCTGCTGGACTATCCTGAATTTACGAACATTGCTGATCGGCTTGATACCAAAATTACCTTTGAACAGATGATTGCTGCCGGCAAGATTTTTATTGCTAATTTAGGATCATGCAGTGAGCATCTGAAAAAATATTACTCGGTATACCTGACAGCACATGTCGCCGAAGCGATCTTTGACCAAGCCAAACTTTCTCCGCATGAGCGCAAACCTGCGGTCTTTGTCGTCGATGAATTCCAACGGGTCGCTAGCGACATCTTCGAGACATTATTCTCCGAAGTCCGTGCTTTTAATACGTCCCTGGTCATCTCCAACCAGTTCATGGGTCAACTCGATGACCGGATCAAGAAATCTATCGAATCCAACATTGCCACGAAGATTTTTATGCGGACGCAGTCCGTGGATGACGCCGAGATTGCTGAGAAAATTTTAGGAAATAAGGTAACGGGTGAAGATATTATTAATTTGCCGACTGGCCATGCGTACATTAAAACTCTGGTAAATGGGATACCGCAGGAAACTATGTCGCTCATGATTGAACGAGTTGAACATCCGACCGCCGACATTCAAGAGATTGAGCAGATATTTGTTCAACAAACGATGGATCGCTATGGCACACCACTCTCGGAGATACATGAGCGTCGAGAGAAAGTGAATAAGTTATATTACACGGCTGAGCAGGAACGGGAATTTCAAAAAGAAATGGAACGACACAAAGCTACCACAACCATTCCTCAACTAACAGCGATTACAGAAGAAGCACCATTGGAGATTAAACAATAAACAAATTGTATGTTTTTTCCTGTGCCTGATGTCATTATCGCTCCTCGTAGTGATACAAAATCCCGGGTCGATCTCAATCCGGCCAATATTGAAATTCTAAAGATTATTTTTGAATTTAAGCTGGCCGCCACCTGGCATATTGCCCGTTTTATTGGCCAGTCGGAACGGGCCAAGTATCTGTATTTTAAAATGCGTCGGCTCTGGCAAGCCGGATACCTGGAAAGCCTCCAAGTGTATGCCGGGACACGGCTCGGCATGCCTGTCTATTACATGCTTTCCAAACAAGGATTGAAAGTACTAGCCGATCACGCTCATTACGACACCATCCAGTTAAGAAGCTATCCGACCCCTAGGAGCCTTATTGCTTCGAGCCTCTTTCGGCATGAGGCCCAGGTAGTGGAGTTAGCTAGCTTGGAAGCGAAGAACCGCTCGCAGAATCTACAACTGACCTTTACGGGAGAAGTAGGATCAATGAGCAGAGAGATATTGAGTGATCATACCGTGGAAGTTTTGACGCCGGATTATACCGTGACGTATGCCTTGGGTGATAAGAAAGAAGTAGTTTATACCGAATTTGAACGCACCAATAAATCTACGGCGGCCATGCTGCGGAAAGTGGAGCGATATGTGCGGCATTTCGGGCCAGGTGAAGCCGATCACAAAACGCTCCGGCTCATCTTCCAGACGCCACGGATGGAAACGGCGTTTTGGTTGAATGTACTGATTAACAAACCGGCGCTGCTGCAACGGATACGAGTTTGCACCACGTATCTATCTCTACTAGAGAAGCCTGAACAGTTTTTTGAGCTAGTTTATGCCGAGAAGGAGACGGTTAAACTAAAACGAGCGGGGAGGGTGATGGCTGAGATGGGGGAAAGAATAAGACTATTTCCCATCCTTTGACGTGAAAAGGAGTGGCAAGGGAAAGACATTGTTAAATAGGCGCTAAACATTGTAATTTGCTCTAATCTATGATAAAATTTCTTAAAATACTACCTTAACGAAGGAGAATTTGCCGTTACCTATAAAGTAGAAATTTTGGTATATAAAATAGCAAAGGCAATACATGCTAAGCTTCAGAAGATAACTTTATGGAAAAAGCTGAAATTCTGGAAAACATATGCGGAAAACTCTCTGAAAGAAATGCTGTTTTATTTTTAGGCGCTGGAATTAATGCAGAATTAATAAGTAAAGAAGGTGACGATTTCCCACTTGCAGATACTTTAGGTAAAAAAATTAGTAAGGATATACTAAATGAAGAAAACCTTGATTTGAACTTGGAACAAGTCGCGGAGATGGCAATACAAAAAATTGGACACAGAGATTTTAACAAATATTTATTTGATACATTTAATAAATTTGAACCAGCTGAAGTCCATAAATCAATCGTCAATTTACCCTGGGATGTAATATATACTACTAATTATGATTTGTTAATTGAGAAGGCTGGACAAGGAAATCAAAGTTCTGGTGGATTAATAAAAAGTGTTGTAAGCATAGACACTGACGTTACTCAATTCACCGAAAACGATATACTTTACTACAAACTCCATGGAAGTATTGATATAGCTAACACAAAGGAAGGGAGAATAATTATCACTAAGGAGGACTACAGAACCTACTCAAAACAAAGGGAAACACTCTTTTCAAGATTAAAAAAAGAACTTGTAAACAAGTCGTTTATATACATAGGGTACTCTTTTAAAGATTCCAATCTTCTTGAAATATTAGATGAATGTAAAAAAGAGTTGGATATTGATTCTTTCCCACTTAGTTACTCAGTAAGAACACGGGTTACTGAAGCAGAGAAAATATTTTGGAAAGATAAATATAATATTGTCCTCGTAGAGGACAAGGCGCTCAATTTTTTGGCTGAAATTAAGGAATCATGGACGAGCGGTGGTTATAATGTAATTTCCTTTGAAGAACAAAGTAGCAAAAAATACCATGAGGTTGATGATTCAACAAGATTCCCTAGAGTAGGCAGCAATTACTATAGACTAATTCCCTCCGATTGCTCAGGCGTTAGTAACGCCGAAAGATTTTATAAAGGGGGAGAACCTTTGTGGGCAGACGTCAGAGACAGAATATATAATCATCGTGAATCCTACGATGAAC
>CAZXIF010000146.1:0-3661 GCA_964640395.1 uncultured Gammaproteobacteria bacterium
GCTAGGACATTATCACTTGGGGTTGACATTATCCACAATAATCTTGACATTTGCTCATTACTATGGTATCCTGTCTTTAAAGGATAGCGTAACCTGAACTACAGGTCACTTCATCTTCGCATAGTATAGTCTCGGATCTTCCGAGGCTTTATTATTTATGTTATACTTCTGTACGGTGGACCGTGGGCCTGTAGTTTAATTGGTAAAACGCGTTCCCGCGAAGATCGAAATGCGGGTTCAACTACCGTCGGGTCCACCACTATAGTAACTCTCATTTATTGAGGGTTATTTTTATTTATTTCCTAAAATATAGTCACGATATTGGTATCATGAATATATTTTGGGCTGGCTCGGCCGCGCAGGCGCATTGGATAGAGATAAAAACAAAAATACGCCTGAGAGAGCGGATGTAATTTTTGTTTTGGTGAAAGCATCTTTTCCGAACTATTATGCTCATGATTGCTCTCGCTGATCAATCGTATTATAAACAATTAAACCAGGCAGGTGACGAAAATCTTTAATATTTTTGGTAACCAATGGCAAATGATGTTCGAGTGCTGTTCCCGCAATAAGTAAATCAATGGCGTTACCACGATGAGTTTTGGCGATCGTGGCGGCTCGTTCGGCGACCGCGGAAGTAACGGTGAGTTGATCGCAAATGGTTAGCAGGGTTCGTATGGCAGATGTTTCTCGTTCGGACAAACCGGGGTAACGCAATAATTCAAAAACGGTAAGGGTTGAAACAAACCAACGATAGCCGGTGGCTGGTAACACAAACTGATTGCTGAGATGCAAAATAAGTATGTTGGTATCAAGTAGTCGTTCCTCCATAAGAGAGCGAGGAAAATTAACGATCAGCTTTTTGCCGAGAACGCTTAATACTAGCCAACATTCTTTGGGCTACTGCCGGTCGAAGTGTTCCCCGTGTTTCGAAAACAACCTTTTCCCGGCGATCAGAAATCGCTGGTAAGGTAGTAACATAACGCCGAAGAATCGTTAATTGCTCCTCGAGATGTTGGATTTTTTTTGTTAATTGAGTAGTAGTCATATAGATTTAGCTTGAATGAATTTAGTATAGGAAAAAAAATTGATTTTGTCAAAAAACAAAAATTCACCCGCGTAGAGCAGGTGAAGTTTTTGGGTTGGTGGATTGGGCTACCAAGCGATAGGCTAATCTGCCAACGAAGACTGCGTAAGGGGTGATTCGTTGGGAGAGTAGGATTATTTTTCACAGACACCGTAAACCGTAAGCACAGCAGTGCAGTGTAGTGCAGTGTAGTGCAGTGTAGTGTAGTGTAGTTGACAAAAGTAATACTCCATGGTATATTATTGTTGATCAGTAATGATCACGAAATCTAAAGCTTAAGGGCTCCGCAAGGAGTCCTTTTTGCATCTTACATTATTGCTATTTCTTTTGCCCAACAAATGAAATTTCTAATCTTTTGAATATCGAAAATAGTTAGACCTTGGCGGACCAGTTCGTTAAGTTCGCTGGCGACTTTTCGGGCGGTGGCAAAAATATACACTCTCTTTCCATCGGCCAAGAGCTGTTCTACTGAACTAGCAAAATCACTATCTCCACTCCATAATATAAAATGCTCAATACCATTTTTATCATAATCAATGAGCATGTCTCTTCCAATCTCAACATCGAAGTTACATTTTCGGTCTTCAATGTAAAAAATCCCCTGGTTATTGAGCCCCTTGAGTTGTCGATTTAGATATTCCACTGTTTCGACCTTGAGTTTTTGCAACAAAGATTGTCGAACAAAATTTTTGAGAATATCGGGAGACGAAGGGCTAATACTGCTTATGTCAATGGATTTTTTCATGATTTTAACCGGCTTCGTGATAACCGTGTAACCTAACTTTTCCATGTCTTTGCACTGGGCTTCTGACTCTTTATTACCAACGAGTGTCCCGGAATAAATTTTAACTGTGTGGACAGTATCAAATGAGCTAAGAAATTGTTTAAGACGCTTCAGTTCCACATGCCACCCCAGTTTGGTTGCCCATGGTCGGACATTGGCATAGTCGATATAAATATTGGTTGGCTTGCTAAAAATCAGCTCCAATTCTTTAATCCGATTTTCGTACCTGAGAGCTAGTTCTTGAATTTTTTGAGTCTTTGGAATAAACATGGGAGCATCTTATTCTTATACGTATTCAGGTTACTTAGATTCAACCTTCTAACGCAACACCCTTGGCGCGCAGCGCCAGTGGTGGTAGGTTAGATGGCTATGAAAAAATATACACGATTAACGATGGTGGAGCGGGAAGAAATCAGTCGGAGTCTCGCTCAAAAATGTTCTTTTCAATCTATCGCCAAAGCATTACGTCGCAGTGTCAGTACCATCAGCCGGGAGGTCGGAGCCGGTAGCTGCAATCAGTATACCTACCGAGCTGAGACGGGTCAAAATCGATCTGTTCGTAACAGTCGTAAGCGTAAGGCGGGCAAGTACGCGCTTGCTGGTAACGTCAGGCTCAAACGTTACGTCTATCGTAAGCTCCGCCTGGAGTGGTCACCGGTACAGATTGCCGAAACGCTGAAAAGTGAGTATCCTACGGATACTACTATGCGCATCTCCCCCGAAGCCATCTATACCTATCTCTACGTATTGCCCCGTGGCACCCTCAAAAAGGAGTTATTGTCTTGTCTCCGTCAAAACCGTAAACACCGGCATAAACAACGACGGGGGGTCGTATCTCAGCGCAAATTAGAGGACATGCTCAGTATTGAAGAGCGTCCTAAAGAGGTCGCGGATCGGATTATCCCCGGCCATTGGGAAGGCGACTTGGTGGTTGGAAAGAACAATCGTTCGGCTCTTGGCACTCTCGTAGAGCGCACGACCCGCACGACTATCCTGGTACCAGTAAGAGATAAATCAGCCGAGGTGGTAGCTAAGGCCTTTGCTCGAGCAGTTAAAAAACTACCGAAAGAAATGAAATTGACACTCACCTACGATCAGGGACGGGAAATGGCTGACCATAAATTATTCACCAAAATGACCGGCGTCAAAGTCTACTTTGCTCATCCGAGGAGTCCCTGGGAACGAGGCACGAATGAAAATACCAATGGACTGATCAGACAATACTTTCCCAAAGGTACGGACTTTACCAAAGTATCTCGCTACGAAGTGAAACGAGTACAACACCGCTTGAACGGTCGACCGAGAAAAACACTTGATTTTCAGACACCGTATGAAGTTTTTAAAAAATTAATTAATTCATGATAGTGTTGCGTTAGATTGTTGAATGAAAGTTACTACAAAAGCAGTATGTTGTAAAGATTCAAACACAGCAGCTGGGTGGTCATGTAGCGAATTTGTGGATAATTGCGGATACAGTTTTTTGGCAATTTTGAACAATTCAGATAAATTCGGTTTTTTGGCAGTTCGCACTGACAAAAAACACCTTAGTCCCCTATCAAAATCAATAAAAAACTTATTTTATCGTCCTTGTTTTACCGAATAATCCAACAAACAGAACGAATTAAAAAAATTTATGTCATATAATGGGTCGCGGCTATGCAACGTGGCCGGACGATCCTTCGCAGGATTGGCTGGACATGTTGTATAGCCGCTGTTGTGCGATGTCGCTCGCGCGACTCGTACAGCAGCGGGAACCGCGACCCATTGTGCAAAAGAGCGGGGGCGATTTT
>CAZXIF010000147.1:0-7561 GCA_964640395.1 uncultured Gammaproteobacteria bacterium
TGTAAAAATTGGATCAAGGCGAGAGCGGCAAAAACCATGGTCATGGCTAAGGCGGTGCTGCGACCGGACTCTCGCGCCCAGATGAATAAGGCGAGATTGATACCTGCCGACCAGGCGCCGCCAACTACCATGAGCGCGACCAGGGAACGATTGAATAGCCCGGCGGACTGACGACGGGGAGGGCGGTTCATGATATCCGTTTCCGGCGGGTCGACTGCCAGCGCGAGCGCGGGTAAACCATCGGAGGCTAAATTAATATATAAAATTTGCACAGCCGAGAGTGGCAAGGGCAAGCCAAATAGGGAGGCTAAGGCGATAAGGCCAATTTCACCTAGATTCGAGGATAATAAATACACCAGAAACTTTTTAATATTGGCGAAGATGACGCGTCCTTCTTCGATAGCGGCTACGATAGAGCCGAAGTTGTCGTCGGTGAGGGTCATGGCCGAGGCTTCTTTGGTGACATCGGTGCCGGTGATGCCCATGGCAATGCCGATGTCGGCTTTTTTCAGGGCCGGGGCATCATTCACGCCGTCGCCGGTCATGGCCACGATGTGGCCGCGGGCTTGCAGGGCGGCTACGATGCGTAGTTTGTGTTCGGGTGACACGCGGGCACAAACGGAAATATCTTCAATAGTATCGCGCAACTCCGCTTCACTCAGCGCGGCCAATTCTGGTCCGGTAATGACACGGCCACCGGGCTGGAGCAGGCCTAATTCACGTGCAATGGCCTCGGCAGTGATGGGGTGGTCGCCGGTGATCATCATGAGCTTTATTCCGGCGCGACGGGATTGTTCAATCGCCTCTTTGGCTTCGGGGCGCGGCGGATCGATCATGCCGACTAGTCCTAAAAAAATCAGTTTACTTTCGGCTTCTTTAATATTGGCGGTGGGCAGGTAGCCGATGCCCATGACACGCAGGGCTTCGCTCGCCATGGTGGCGGTAGCGGCCAGTAAGTTTGCGCGTACTTCCGAAGTGAGTGGCACGATACCAGTCTCTGTCTGGTACTGGGTAGCAGATGCGAGCACGATTTCGGCCGCTCCTTTCACATAGGCCACAGTGCCCTCGGGCGTTTGGTGCAGCGTGGTCATGCGCTTGGTTTCGGAACTGAAGGGAATTTCACCAACCCGACGGAATTGTTCGTCTAACAATTCTTTGGTAAAGCCAGCTTTCTCGGCTGCCACTACCAGGGCGGCTTCGGTAGGATCGCCTTTCAGATCCCAGGCGCCATCTTTTTTGGCTAAATGCGCGTCGGAAGATAAGGCTCCGGCGTGGACCAATAGACGCAACGGCTCGGATAGGGCAAAAGGCTTGCCCTGCATGACGAATTCTCCGTGCGGGTCATAGCCGCTGCCAGTAACTTCTAACACGGTGCCGTCCGCTAACATTATTTTTTTTACGGTCATCTCATCTTTGGTCAGGGTGCCGGTTTTATCAGAGCAAATAATCGTAACGCTGCCGAGTGTTTCCACCGCTGATAATTGGCGGATGAGAGCGTTTCGTTTGGCCATGCGCTGCACACCAATCGCGAGCGCGATGGTGACTACGGCGGGCAAGGCTTCGGGCACTACGGCTACGGCGAGCGCGATGCCGAGCACCAACACCTCGAGAGCTGGCTGGCCGCGTATTACTCCGAGTGCTACTACCACGGTGACTATGACCAAGGCCGCGATGGTTAAATTTCTACCCATGCGGTCTAAATTTTTTTGCAGCGGGGTAGCTTCACGCTTCACTTTTTGGAGCATCCGGGCGATATTGCCAAATTCGGTATTCATGCCGGTCGCTACCACGATAGCCCGGCCGCGGCCATAGGCTACGCTGGTGCCAGCAAAAACCAGGTTGCGACGATCGCCGAGTGGCGCGGTGGCATTGGCTACAATCTGATGATGTTTTTCGGCCGGCACTGATTCTCCGGTTAGGGCGGCTTCTTCGATTTTCAAATTTACCGCTTCGATCAGGCGCGCGTCGGCGGGGATGCGGTCACCGGTGGCTAGCAGCACGATATCCCCGGCTACCACTTCGCGCGCCGGGATTTCTCGTTCCAGGCCACCACGCAATACGGTAGCCAACGGAGCCGCCATTTCCTGCAGCGCTTGCAAGGCGCGTTCGGCCCGCCATTCTTGGATAAAACCGAGTACGATAGCGAATAGTACGATGACTCCGATAGCGATCGCTTCTACTATTTCGCCTAGAGCGCCAGACAGGAGCGCGGCGACCAACAGGATGATTATGAGGGTATTTTTAAATTGCTGCGCTAACAATGCCCAGGGGGACGGGCGCGTAGCGGCAACTAGCTCATTTGGCCCTTGTTGTCGCAGACGCTCGGCTGCTGCTTCATCAGACAAACCGGCGTTGGGATCTGTTTTTAATTGGGTGATTATTTCGGTATCGGATAGGGTGTGCCATAAAACTGGTGTCTTGCTACTCAACTGATTTTCTGAGGCCATAGGCTTTGATTATGACTTTTTAATCTATATATCATAGTACAGTAGTATACATTGCTGATTTTTACAACGAAACAAAGCCTACAACCTATTGACAAATAAATGATTTCAAAATATACTCCATAGGTAATCGTATGAATCATCTTATACGACAATCTACTATCATCATTACTTATAATCGCCAGTAAACCGCCTTCAGGGCGGTTTTTTAATGCACTCTTTTTATGAACCAAGAACAAAAAAATACTTTACTCGACGAAGCACGGGGTCACCTGGCTGCTATCAGGGAGGAGATAGTTGCAGCAGTCGAAAAACGTGAAGTTAAAGAAAAAGTCATGTCGCGGGACGCGCTCAGCATGTCGGCGGGTGACGCGATTACCCAGCGGCGTTTGGTAGCGCACCAGCAGGAGCGGGTGGAACACTTGAAACAGCTCTATCCCTCGCCGTATTTTACACGCTGCGATTTGGAGCTGAAGGGAGAAAATAAAACCATGTATTTTGGCAAATTTTCTTTTAGCGAAGAAGGGATTTATTCGTGGATTACACCGGTGGCGACACTACGCTTCGAGAATCCGGGCCCGGCTACGTATACTCGCCCGGATGGCACTATTCAAAACGTTCACATCGGACGCAAAGGCAATTATCTGATAGCGGATGGCAAACTATTGTTTTATTCTCTGGAGGAACTGGGGCTAGGACGAGAGTTGATTTACCAGGAGCATTTCACTCGTCACAAGCAGGGTTTTATTCTGCCGGAGGTGGTGGAGTTGATGGAGAAAGCTCAGGACACCGTGATCCGGGCTACGTATTCCGGCCCTTTTATCATTTCCGGTCCGGCCGGATCGGGGAAAACGACGTTGGCGCTGCACCGCGTGGCGTACTTGATGCAATCGCCGGAGACGATGGATTTTTTCCCGCCGGAATCGATTTTGGTGTTGGTGCAAGATAGTGGGACGAAGGATTATTTTTCTAAACTTCTGCCTGACTTAGGAATTAAGGGTGTCGCGATCGTCACTTTTGCGGAATGGGCGGGGGCGATTTTGAAATTGACTGATCAAAAATTCACGAACGACTATCCCCCATTTGAAAAACAGCGTATGAGTTATGAATATGCTAAATTGCAGGCCGCGCGTATGCCAAACGCGTTGCCGATGGGCAAGAATAGCTATGCGAATTTACAAAAGCGGTATGCGGGGGTTTTTACGAGCGAACACCAGCAGATTTTTGAGTGGCAGAAAAAAGAACGATTGCTGGATCGCTTTGATTTAACACTGCTATTACAGGCGGAGCAAAAACGAACGGGAAATCTGACGATGGACAAAGAATATTACGAAGAACGAGCCAATGGGACGTATCGTAAACGCAGTGGATTGTGGTCTGTTCAGTACGGTTTGATGATCATTGATGAATTTCAAAATTATTTGCCAGAGCAGCTACAGCTTCTCTCTACTTGTATCAATCCACGTACTCAAAGCATGGTCTATGTGGGCGATATCGCTCAGCAAACCCAGCTGGGTACTATTCGCACCTGGGAGAGCGCTGGCATCGCGGCCACGGCGGAGCGAGTGGTGAAGTTACAAAAAGTGTATCGTAATACGAAAGAGATTCTGACGTATATCAAAAACCTGGGCTACGCGGTGGAGATACCGGAACAGATTAAAAATGGGCAGAGCGTGCAAGAGATAACGTTACCCGGAAGCGAAGAAGAAATCGCCTATATTTCCAAACGATTACTGACGACGACCGAAGGACTGATGATCGGTGTGTTGGCGCGAGACAAGGAGTATTTGATTGACTTTAAAAAACACTGGGCTGATGCTACGCGGGTGCGCTGCCTAACGTATTATGAAGCCCAGGGGGTAGAATTTGATTGGGTCTTTATCGTGGGAGCGGGAAAAGAAAAATCGGCCGAGCAGCCGACTATGTCCGATGAATTGAAACGCGAACTAGCGATGATTGAAAAAGATTTGCTGTATGTGGCGCTGACGCGGGCGATGTCGGAATTGTATGTGTTGGGAAAACAGCCATTACTTCTTCCTAAAACGTAGGATATTGGAGATCTTGGTATAGCTATCGATAAATAAATTATCTTCCGGTCGGTTAGAAATAATGCCGGTCGAGGGTCCGCCATCTAGATTGAGCACTGAAATCAGCGGCAACTGCAGCTGGTCTATTTGTTTCATAAATTTATATAAAGTCGGACTGTTTGCAGTGGCAGTGAAGATATAAATATTTCCTTCCTCATCAATTCCGAGCGCGGTACGGCGAGCGATCTTCTGTGAATCCGTCGTCAGGGCTGGCTTGCCTTCTTTAATAAGGAAAGGATAGCTTTGCAGGGCGTATTCAAATTCTTCTTTTGGTTTAAGGGGAGAAGTCGCCAAATCTCGAATACTGACTGCGCCATCTTTATCAATAACCACTAAACCGCTTTTATCTTGATCAAAAATCCGTGAGCCGAGGCTGGTTTTGTTTATTACGAGAAGTCCTGAGGGTCTAAAATCCGGATCGAAATAGCCGCCGTTGAAAATCAGTTCTTCGGCATCGGTTTTCCAGGCGGATAGATACTGGCCGCCTGGGGCATAGGATAGTTCGGCGGTGAATTCGGACGGTTCCAACTTGATGACAGTAACCTGGGAAGATGGTTGACTGACCGGCTCTGAAGAAGTGGGGGCAGCGACTGGAACATCAATAACGATTGGCGCGAGCGGTGTTTGGGCGCAGCCGGCCATCATTAAAATGGTGATTATAAGGGGGGTGATTTTTCGCATATGACAATCACGATAGCATATATCTATGACCTACGTTTTTTGACTATGCAGCCAAGAAAATTCAAAAAGAATTTTGAGGAAAGCGCTGACATATGGCAGCGAGGAGCGCTTTGGTGGCCAACCGTGTGGTGCGGCCATTGCCATGGGGATATGGCCACTTGTTTAACGGCGGGGTGTTGTTTCGTGCCATGCGCACGGGGCGCGCCGCCCTTTCACTTTATATCATTAAAAAATGATCCATGGGGAGATCAAGGATATGCAAATCCTCGTCCCAAGCCAGAGTGTTGGCTGAAATGGTGATGCCATACTCGCAAGATATTTTTTTCATTGTCTGTATGAGCTGTTTTTTGTCTTTTGATCCAAGACCCACCTCAATCGCTATCTGTCTTTTGTTTTCAATTTGCAATATGAAGTCAGCGCCTCCTTGCGTGGCGTCATAACGCAAGGTGCCAGCGCCACGGCTAATAAACTCACGGTAAAGGTGTGCGCCAACTAAATCTTCTAACAACTTTCCTTTACGAGTTTGAAATGTTTGTATATTGCCAGTAATTCGAAAGAAGCTCATGCGAATGGCGGGAGACATAAAGAGGTATTTTGCAGGCTGTTTTGCTACCGTCATGTTTGATCCGTGAGCAGGCACCCGTATAAGCAATTCAGTTTTTTCTAATGCCTCAAGGACATTTTGGATAGTGAGTCGGCTTATACCGAGCACGCGCTCGAGTTGATATATACTCGTTGTATCATTTTCCGCTAAAATAAATAAAAGCCTTTTGACCGCCAAGAGAGTGTCATGTTCAAATTTGCCAAATTGAACCAAATCTTTGGTCGCCACTGAATCTAACATTAAAGAAATCGCCTCATACACAGCGTCTTCATTAGGATAAGACAGTGCAAAAGGCAAGGTGCCAACTTTCATATAATGTTCTACGTCATCTCGGCGCGCCTTAGACCAATAAGATAAAACGCTTTGTTGCAACTCTGCTAACTGATTAAAGCCGTCTTTACCTGAATTTGCAAAATATAATGCCCCTATCATCTTTTGTTTTATACCTGTAGTTGGCTTAACCTGCCGCCTTATCATTTGATATTCCCCGAAACTTAACGGGGGCAATTTTTCAAATATAAATCTGCGCGCAATATCAGCGTTAGTCTGCAGCTCAACCGCCGAGGAGCCGGTACAAAAAATGAATATATTTTTATTTTTTTCATATAACGATCGAAGCACCGCTCCCCAACGAGGATCTTTTTGCACCTCGTCAAGAAAGAGGAATACCGGAGTATTGGCGCTGTCCAATTGCTCTCCAATAATTTCTTGATAAACTTCCAATACATCAGTTAGTGTACTATCCAGCACACTAACAATTTCTTCCAGAGAAAGAAAGAGGATGCGCTGGCTTGGGACGCTTTTTTGTAAAAGATCTGTGCATGCTTGAGCCAACACAGTGGTTTTACCTACGCCACGCAAACCGGTGATAATAATGGACCGTGGGCTTTGTTCTAGTTTAGCTAGAAAATCACGCAAATACTTTTCTAACTTAAAAAAAATATATCGCTTTGGGTAGGGTTTGCCCATACGATCGTGCGTAAATCTGCGCAAGCGATCCGACGTGCTTGCCATTTGGCACTGTACATAAGCAATTATTTCGACTTTTTCCATAGTAGATTTGATTATCCTAGAAGAGTACTCCTATAGTATATTACAATATACTAGTAAGGTCAAGGCCCTGTAAAATGGCTAAAATAAGCCAAATTAAAAGTGTGGCGAGCTTGCACGAACAACCAGAGCAAGCCGATACCGATGGCAGCCCCCACCGTCACGACCAGAATCCATCAAAAAATCCGGACATAGCCCAGGCGGTCGGCGGGGCTCATTTTCTGGTACCAATAGATAAAGCCAAGCGTCGCGCCGATGAAGCCAACTATGAACTCTGCCAGAGAAAAAGAAGACGACATACCATTTCACTACTAAAAATATCGGCCTTAAGCGCACCAGTGTGTACGCTTTGTTAAGAACGCTTGCCCAAAAAGGCTTTGTAACCCTTTATTACCGTAAGAACAAGCAGCTGTACTATGCTGAGAAGCCGCAGCGGGTAGTGGACTATATAGACGCTACAGCATAATTGGCGACTTTAAAGCCTGGGAAAACTTGGACCCGGATTGGTTCATTCAATTCCGTAAAGATCGAGGCCGCGCGAATATTCACACCCGGCTCTTGCTTACCGGCGAATCTGAAAAGGTTGATCCGGGTAATAAGCGGCTGTTGCGTGAAGTAAAATTTCTGCCTAAAAAATACTCTTTCAAGAGTACGATCGATATTTATAAAAATAAAATTTTGATTGTCAGCCCGGA
>CAZXIF010000148.1:0-3658 GCA_964640395.1 uncultured Gammaproteobacteria bacterium
TAGCGAACGAACTTTACTGGTCAGTAGTAGCACGGTGGTTTGCCTGATTGCCAAAATTTATTGCCCTTAACACGTTATTATCCAATATGTTTATGCATAATATACAAAAACTTGTATGATTTGCATGGTCGTGGTAGATTAACAGCCTATGCCAAACCTGCTTGAGATTATACACAAAGAAATGTCTATCCGCAACTATAGTCCTCGAACCATCGAGGCCTATACGCACGTTGTTTCCGATCTCTACAAAACCTTGAAAAAACCGCCGCGTGACCTGGGGCAAACTGAAATCAAAGACTATCTTTACCACAAACAGCAATCCGGTCTTTCGAGCCAAACTATCGCTCTCACGGTAAACGCCATTAATTTTTTGTATACCACCATTTACCAACAGAGGGACTACCAAAAAATCCCTTCTCCAAAACGATCGAGCGCCCTACCGGTAGTACTCACTAAACCAGAAATCGAATCTATTATCAGTCAAACTAATAACATCAAACACCGTACCGCGCTTGGGATTGCCTACGCGGCTGGGCTCCGGGTGAGTGAAGTAATAAATCTGCGCCTCAAAGATATTGATTGCGCCGAGATGACGTTAACTGTCCGACAGGGTAAAGGCCGAAAAGATCGTCTGACGGTACTCTCCCCTCGTCTGGTGTCGAGCATCCAGACGCTGGCGCTGGGCAAGGATGGCCAGCGCTATTTGTTCGAGAGCGAGCGTGGGGGCAAGCTCGTCGCGGCTACGTTGCAAAAAGTTTTTCAACAATGTCTAAAAAAATCCGGAGTAAACAAACCAGCCACGTTCCATTCATTGCGACACAGCTTCGCCACGCACCTGCTCGAAAATGGCGTCGATGTGCGCTATATACAGGAGCTACTTGGGCATCAGAATATTAGGACAACACAAATTTACACTCATGTCACGAATCCAAGTTTGAAGAATATTCAGAGTCCGCTATAATATTAATCTTCATTGCTACTAGCTAATTACCAATAACATGCTGACCAAAGAGAAAGTCATTGAAACGCTGCAGACTATCAAGGACCCAGAAATTAATCTAGACGTCTGGACGATGGGTTTGATTTATAATTTGGAAGTGACGGGAGATACCGTGGCTATTTTGATGACGTATACCACGCCCTTTTGCCCCTGGGGACCGGAATTAAACCAAGCTATTACCGACGGACTGAAAGCAGCGGGAGCGAGCGAGATAAAAATAGAAGTCACTTTTGATCCGCCGTATAAAATGCCGGAGGAGTTGCGGGTGATGATGGGGGTGTGACGAAGTTTATCCGTGTTTGCGCGGGGAGAAAATGTAGCGAGCGAGGAGCGCAGTCGATAATGGATCGGCTGACGGAATTTTTTGGCGTGACTAGCGGGAGTAACAACGATCAAGTTGATCTTGATTTTTGTAGCTGTACCGGGTATTGTGAACAAGGATCAAACGTCATAATCGATGAAACCCATATTATTCACGAAGCAAAAAGGGATACAGTGGCTGAAAAAATTCAAAACAATGAAACGGTCAAGATGTTCGTACCTGATCTGGATGAAATAGCCAAAGATGATTTTTTGGGAGAATTTTAGCTTCATTAAAACACGAGAACGTTAAAACGTAAAAACAGTAATCTGAGCATGTATGGCCGCCGAACCAAATATACCACCTACCCTACCAAGCACATTTTCTGAAGGCACGAAACCAACTGGCACCATCCGCCGGATCGTGGTTGATCGTGAAAAATGTATTGGCGCGCGTTCGTGCGTGGCGGTGGCGCCGGGAGTATTCCAGATAGACGATGGTAACCTGGCCTATGTCACCGACCCCAACAGCACAGACGATGATACTATTCTCATGGCCGCGCAATCATGCCCGGTGTTGGCGGTGCTGTTGTACGATGAAAATAATCAGCTAATTTTTCCGGAGGAATAACAATGATTATTAGAAATTGGAAATTAGAAATTAGGGATTGACCGATTACGTTTTGTTACTTACTCCCCAATTTCCAATTTCTAATTTCTAGTCATTTACCAATCATTACGTCATTTCTAATTTCTATTTTCTAGTTTCGGGATTCAATTCTCCCACCACCGTCCGGTTTCAAACATTTCTCGTTTCCATTTATAGAGTTGACGCACTTCACAGAGCGTTAACGGCGCGGTGGACGAAACCGTCGCATCGGTAATCGGCCCACATTCCAAATGACTCGGTACTTCATACGAAATCTGCCGCTCTCCCGTTGGCATGACTTCATTAATATAGAGTCCCAACTCATGCATGCCTAGTAGATTGGGATATTTTTTTCTATCTCCAAAAATAGAATGTCCTTCAAATGAGGTGGGGGCGTTGATGCCTAACATATGGAGCAGCGTGGGGCCGATATCTACTCCTGAGGCGGTTGTCGTTACTACTTTGGGCAGAACAGAATCTGGTACATACATAAGGAACAGATTTTCATCATAGAAACTTAATTTGGCCGCTTCTTTCGGAAACAGGCTGGTAGTCAACGCGGCCGGGAAAATGGCGTGATCGGCTACGGCGATGACGATGGTGTTGGTGGCGTACGGGCTGGCTTTGAAATCGATCCAAAATTTGCGGAAAGCATCATCTGTCGTGTGGAAAGAATTTAATACCAGCTGTTTGCCGTCGCCATAGGGCACGGTATCTTGCGCTAAGTTAAAGGGCGGATGCGTATCTACGGTGGCTAGCATGGTGACGGATGGCTGCTTGGATTCACGTAGAAACTGTGAGACTACGGGAAACAGCTGATGATCGGAATAGCCCCAGGCTAATGGTTTGCCCGGTATGTAACTCTCTAACTCTGTGGTGCCGAATACTTGGTCTACGCCGGCGCTGGTGAAGATGCCGTCTTTGTGGGCGAAGTCTTTGTCTACGGCGGTGAGATAATTAACAGCGTGGTAGCCGCCTACACGCTTTAACAGTTCTGGAAAACAGAGCAGATGATGCCCGCGCAACTTGCCGTCGTTTTGGATCTCATTATGTCCGGTCGGAGGCAAGAAGGAGCAGAGTTGCGAGAGGGTGCCGGTAATGGTCGGGGTAGACGCGTTGTAATAATTTTTAAAAATAGTGGTGTCTTTGTCGGCCGCCATGGCATTGAACCCCGGGGTCAGATCTGTAAAACGATCATTATACACACCAGTTAACCGCGCGGAAAAAGACTCCAAGAACAGGATGACTATGTTGGGGCGGGTGACGAGCAGACGATCGGGTAATAATTTTTTGGTATCGGAAAATATAGCGTCTTGATGGGCAACTTTGCTGACGGTCGGATCATAATGCAACCCAAAACGTTCTAATTTTTTTAGCAGGGCGCTCGGCATCACGACATGCTGCTCATTGCCTTGCCAACGCTGCAGGAATGATTTTAATACTACCCGCTCGGGAGCGGTTTTAAACGAACTGAGACCGAGTAGAAAAAATAAACCACCGGCCACTAATACTGCCTGATACCACGACCAATAACGGCGAGGAGTGACGCGCATAGAGCGAATTACTCTGACCAGGAGCGTTATAAAAATGGCTAACATGATAGCGGCTACTGCCAAGACCATATATATAACATTGTTTTCAATAACCCCGACCGAGCCGCCCCGATGATCCCAGGCTACGGGACTGACATACAAGCCAGAAAAATATAA
>CAZXIF010000149.1:0-6822 GCA_964640395.1 uncultured Gammaproteobacteria bacterium
AGCGCGCCGCTTTTGTACTTCATGTTATTAGATTTTATCCCGGGCTTGCCCTGGCGTGGGGAATTGTTGTCACGCATGGGGTTTGTCTCGCTCCTGTTAGCCATCCCCGTGCAATTTGTTCTGGGCGCCGGGTTCTACAAAGGCATGTGGTCGAGCCTCAAGATGAAAACATTTAACATGGACAGCTTGATTGCCATTGGCACGAGCACGGCTTTCTTTTACAGTCTCTATGAGTTTATCCGCTTTTTCCTTGCCACGCATTCAGTCATAGCGTTTATGGGAAGTAAAATTCCTGATCTGTATTTTGAGATCGGTGTTTTCCTCATCACCTTTGTGCTCATGGGAAAGTGGCTCGAAGCGCGGGCCAAGGGTAAAACGAGTGATGCTATCCGCAAACTCATGGGCCTCCAAGCTAAATCGGCACGCGTCTGGCGCGGAGATAATCTAGTGGATATTCCCATTGAACAGGTCATCGTCGGCGATATTGTTGTTGTCCGTCCGGGTGAAAAAATACCGGTAGACGGCACCGTGACTAAGGGCCTTTCTTCGGTGGATGAATCGATGCTTACCGGCGAAAGCATTCCGGTGGAAAAAAAAGAAGGCGATAGCGTGGTGGGTGCTACGATTAATAAAAATGGCAGCTTTGAATTTAAAACTACCAAAGTAGGATCCGAAACAATGCTCGCGCAGATTGTAAGACTAATTGAAGATGCCCAGGGGTCAAAAGCGCCTATTCAAGCCTATGCCGATCGCATTTCGGCCTGGTTTGTTCCAGCCGTTATCGGGATTGCGGTTTTAACGTTTGTTATTTGGTATTTTGCTCTCGGAGCAACATTGACGTTTTCACTGTTATCATTCGTATCAGTCATCGTAATTGCCTGCCCGTGCGCGCTCGGCCTGGGCACCCCGACCGCGGTGATGGTTGGCACTGGTAAGGGCGCCGAGCACGGTATTCTTATCAAAGGCGGTGAACCGTTGGAAGCAATGTCAAAAATTAATGCCATTGTCTTTGACAAGACCGGCACGCTGACGAAGGGCAAGCCTGAAGTAACTGATGTTATTCCGTTAAATAACCTTACTGCTGATGAATTATTGGCGCTCGCCGGAACATTAGAAAAATCCTCCGAACACCCGCTCGCCGAAAGTATCTACGGAGCGGCCAAAGAAAAAAATTTGGTTCTCAAAAAGGTTGCTAACTTCAAAGTAATTCCGGGCCATGGGGTTACGGGCGACATCGAGGGGGAAACGTATTATCTCGGTAATCGCAAACTCATGGCAGAATTGGGAGATGACATTACTAAAGCCGAAGCCCAGCTCCAGCGTTTAGAGGAGGCGGGTAAGACCGCTATGCTTCTTGCTACTAAGGAAAAGTTGCTTGGTATCGTGGCGGCCGCTGATACTGCTAAAGAAACTACCACTGAAGCGATAGAAAAATTAAAAGAGATGAAGATTGCACTGTATATGATCACGGGCGATAATAAACGCACCGCCGCCGCTATTGCTCAGCATGTCGGTATTACCAAGGTGCTGGCCGAGGTATTGCCACAAGATAAGGCGCGTGAGGTAAGAAAATTACAGGAGCAAGGCCTGAGGGTGGCGATGGTCGGCGACGGCATCAATGACGCTCCCGCGCTGGCCCAGGCTGATGTCGGTATCGCGATGGGCAGCGGCACTGATGTGGCTATGGAAACCGGCGGCATTGTGATTATTAAAAATGATCTGCGCGATGTGGTAAGTGCCCTGAAGTTAAGCCGCGCCACCATGAGTAAAATTCGGCAAAATATGTTCTTTGCCCTGTTCTATAACATTGTCGGTATCCCCATTGCCGCCCGGGCTTTGATTAGCCTGGGAATTGTCCTGCGGCCGGAGCTGGCTGGTCTCGCGATGGCGTTTAGTTCGGTTTCTGTTGTCAGCAATTCCCTGCTCTTAAAAGGTTTTCGTCCGGACAAACGAAATTATCTTTCGGATATCGCGCCGGTATTGATGACTGTAATTTTTACGCTGGTGTTTATTATTTTTGCGCGTATCAGCGCGCGCTTTTAATTAATTTTTTTGTATGTAAAAATACTGCCACTTATTTTCTTACTAATTTAATTTTTCATTTATGACTATACCACAACTCAACGACTCGGACTTCGATCAGCCGACAAACGCTCCCGAACCGTCGGCTCACAAATCATTTTTTGATCAGCTCTCCCCTAAGACCGCGCTGGTGGCTGGTTTAGTCGGGGGACTCCTTGTGCTTTGCGCGATCGGGTTTTTCATTCTGCTCGGAATTATGTTAAAGGGGAAAACACTGGGTAGCGCTGACACTGGCGCTGGTATTCCGGTGGCTCAGCCCCAGCCCGCGGCCGCTAATCAGCCGACTGCCCAGGCGCCGACCGGCGCTGTTCCGCCGCTCACGAACGCGGACCACGTTCGTGGGGATAAAAATGCCCAACTAACCTGGATTGAGTACTCCGACTTTGAATGTCCGTTCTGCAAACGCTTCCACCCGAGCATGCTTCAGATGATGCGAGAATATGGGGGTAAAATTAAATGGGTGTACCGGCACTTCCCGCTCTCGTTCCACCAAAACGCTTCTAAAGAGGCCGAAGCAACTGAATGTGCTAATGAGCTTGGCGGTAATGATGCCTTTTGGAAATACACGGACGCCATTTTGGAACGTACTACCTCAAACGGCACCGGTTTTTCACTCGACGCATTGGTGCCGCTCGCTAAAGAGCTGGGTTTAAGCGAGAGTAAATTTAAGACCTGTCTGGATAGCGGGAAATTTGCCCAGCATATTACCCAAGAAATGAATGCTGGCTCGGCGGCCGGTGTTAATGGCACGCCCGGCTCGTTTCTGATCGGCAAAGATGGCCAAGCGCAACTTGTTTCCGGCGCCTTGCCATTTGAACAAATTAAAACACTCATTGACGCGCAATTAAAATAAATTTAATTATATGGCTCGTCCATCTAAATTTCCGGCCTGGCTACTGGTTGTCCTTATTATTATAGCTGGCATTGTGGCGTTAATCGTCTGGTCGGCAACGCGGCCTCGCCCGGGGCAGACAATGCCGAATCAAGGCAACCGGCACCTCCAAGCGTTGACCGATCCCCATGAACCGTATAATTCCAAACCGCCCACTTCCGGCCCGCACCTGGGCAATAAGGCGCCGTGGGGCATAAGCGACAAGCAAATTCCCGACGAATTGCAGATCCATAATCTGGAAGATGGCGGCGTAATCGTTCACTATGACCCGGCGCAAGTATCAACGAGCACTATTAGAGAACTGACGGATATTGTTAGTCCTTACTATCTTAAAGGAAAAAATATAATTCTGGAACCGTACGCCAACCTGGATTCCCCGATTGTCTTAACCGCTTGGACGCGTCTTATAAAATTACCGGCCCCGGATAAAATCGCGATTGAACAGTTTATTTCTGCGTATATCGGCATTGATCACCATGTCGCAGGCCAATAAAACTGAATGAAAAATATTATCATCGCCAGCCGCGAAATTTTTGGTTTCTGGAAATACCGCGGATTGTTCGCGGTAATTTCCGGCGCGTTTATTTTATTTGAAATGTGGCTGGCCAATTATTCGCTCATTCTGTTTGTGTACCGCCATAACGCGTTTTTGTGGTATGATAAGATATCAATTTTAGGAAGCGCCATAAAAATAGTGATGGTGGATTTTACCGTGGGAACGCAGTTGCTAATGTATCTAATCGCTCTTTTGGTCGGGTTAAATTTTACCCTCCTCATCTATTACCTTAAACAGCGGATTGCCCTCCAAAGCGCCGCGGGGACGAGCGTGTTCGGCATCGCCTTGAGTATTTTGGGAGTCGGCTGTACGTCGTGCGGTTCGGTCATACTATCTTCGCTATTTGGTTTCGCGGTGACGACTAAAATTTTAACTATCCTGCCCCTGCGCGGCAAAGAATTCAGCCTGCTGGCTATCGGGACATTGCTGGTTTCAATTTATCTGACGGCACAGAAAATAGTTAATCCACTGGTGTGTAAAACAAAAATTTAATTGTCAACAAAGTTTATGAAAATAACAATGTCTGCCATAACCACCGTACTTGTGATGAGAATTTTTATTTTCATAGCCGCGAGCACTCCGACGTTGCAGTTTATCTTCCAGGATCAATCATACCATTTTTACTACGGCCTTGTATTAATAATTTTGGCGTTTATATTCAGGCGCAAAAAATATGCGTACATTGTATTCGGCATAGGTTCTGGTCTATTTATAGATGATGTTGGAGCCTTCAAGTACGTTATAACTGGCCCAGCACTTAGTCCGATTACAGATTACTGGTCTCCATTTTTCATTATTCCTTTGACGGCAGGTTTATTTGCCTTGATAATTTTAGAGAGTAGTCTGAAAAAAATTTTCCCCACCTATAATATCACAAAATAAAAAAGATATGACAGACGTTAAAAATTTGGAAGTAAAAACGCAGGCGCTCTTTAGCCGCTGGTCAAAATGGTATGATAGCCGACTAAATCGTCTGATAGTTTTTGAACCGACGTATCGACAGATTATTCGGTTGCTCAAAAGCCGAGGCGGAAAATGTCTCGCGCCGGGAGCACTATTTTTAGATATCGCCTGCGGCACCGGTGAGGTTATCGCTCGTTTGGCGACGGAGTTTCCAAATACTGAATTTATCGGAGCAGATTTTACACCGGCTATGTTGCAGTCAGCGAAAGAAAAAACCATTGCCCTCAAAAATGTCCAGTGGCAAGAGGCTAACGTTGCTGAACTGCCGTTTGAAGATAACGTATTTGACATTGTTCTTTGTTCTGATGCCTTCCACCATTTCTTTAATCCCGAACAGGTCTTGGGTGAAATCTGTCGTGTCCTAAAAACAGGGGGCATATTTCTGTTAGTTGATCCTGCTGTCAACAACTCTATAATCCATTTTTTAGGTAATACTATCCTAAAAAAACTTGAACACGCGCAACACTACTATTCCCAAACGGAACTGCGACAGCTGTTAATTGCCAACGGCTTTGCTGTTGAGATGATATCAAAACATTATTTTAATAATTATTTTCTTGCTTTTAAAAAATAACGGTATGAAAAAAATATTTCTCACCGCGCCAATTTTCTTTCTCATCCTGCTCGGAGCAGGTTGCAGCGCTACTGTCTCGGGGCCAGCGGCTGACCAGGGAATGACGCGTCACGGTGGAAGCCCCGCTACAACCCCGGCAATGATGACTACGGGAGCGGTCGAGGCTGATTCGCGCGTGGCTCTGGAAAACAAAAATAGCTTCCAGCCTGGCCCGATTATTTTTGCCTTTAAACTCTATGGAAAAAATGGAAAAGAACTAACGGATAACGACTTGAAAATTGAGCATGAAAAGAAAATGCACTTTATTCTGGTTCGCGATGATATGACCCAATTTCAGCATATTCATCCCGCATATAAAGACGGCAAATGGAGCGTGAGCACAAGGATTTCCGAAGTGGGACTGTACCAACTGTACGTAGATATTGCTCCACAAAACGAGGGAGCCGTCATATTGCGTGTTCCGGTTTTGATTGGCGGGGCTACCGGTCCAGCCCTCACACCAACACCCACGGCAGATAATAGCGCCGAAACAAATGGTGTGCGGGCTGTTCTTGCTTTCTCTTCCGTGCCCTTAACCGCCAACAGGGAGACAGCTTTAACCTTTACGCTAACCCAAAATTCCAAACCAGTGGCAAAGGTTGACCCCTATCTTGGAGCTTTTGGCCACGTGGTATTACTTAAGCACGATAGTCCGAACGACTTCTTCCATACTCATCCCGTCACCGAAACCGCCCCCCCGAACGGCCAGGTAAAGTTCGCCGCCACTTTCCCGACCGCTGGACGCTATACGCTGTACGCGCAATTTAATATTAATGGTAAAATAGAAACCTTCCCCGTGACTGTTGATGTTAACGCTCAAGGCAGAAAAACAAATCCAAGCGCAGGATCAGCGGTAATGCAGCAGAATATCCAATAATTTATAAGCTTATCATTCGATGAATTGTGATACCGCGATGACCCCACAAAAGTTGACCAGTGGTAACTAACCCGCTATACTATACTGTACTTATTTATTAATAATTAGCCATCATTCATATGGACGAACAAAAAGGATTTTTTGAGCGGCTCTCGCCCAAAGCGGCGCTCGTGGTTGGTTTAGTCGGGGGGCTCTTGGTGCTCTGCGCCATTGGGTTTTTTATTCTGCTCGGAATTATGTTGAAAGGGAAAACACTGGGTAGCACTGACACTGGCGCTGGCATTCCGGTGGCCCAACCCCAGCCCGCGGCTCCTAACCAGGCACCGGCGCCAACCGGCACCGTGCCTCCGCTCTCGGCCAAAGATCACGTCCGGGGCGATAAAAACGCTCCCCTGACTTTTATTGAATACTCGGACTTTGAATGCCCGTTCTGCAAACGCTTCCATCCCACCGTGCTCCAAGTCTTAGATCAGTATAAAGGCAAAGTGAAGGTGGTGTTCCGCCATTACCCGCTGTCGTTCCACGCCAACGCCCAAAAAGAAGCCGAGGCCTCGGAATGCGCGGCCGAATTGGGCGGGAACGACGCTTTTTGGAGTTATCATGACAAAATTTTTGAGCGCACCACGAGCAATGGCGCGGGGTTTGCGCTGGACGCCCTCGTCCCGCTGGCTAAGGAACTTGGTTTAAGCGAAAGTAAATTCAAAAATTGCCTTGACTCTGATAAATACCGCCAATACGTAATTGATCAAATGAACGCGGGCGGGGCGGCGGCAAAGCCTTCGTTCTCGAAGCTGCCGTTCGGCACCACCGGCACGTTCGCGGCCGGCGTCGTCGGATCG
>CAZXIF010000150.1:0-7420 GCA_964640395.1 uncultured Gammaproteobacteria bacterium
CTACACAGAGCTAGAAGCTAGCGGTACGGCGGTCGGTTTGTTCAAGGGGCAAGAGGGAAATAGCGAAGCTGGACATTTAAATTTGGGAGCGGGGCGGGTCGTAAAACAGGACGAACTGTATGTGTCCGAGGCCATCGCGGACGGGACCTTTTATAAAAATAACGCGTTTCACCAGGCTATACATCATATTAAAAAATATCATACGGCGGCGCATGTGATCGGGCTCTTGAGTAATCATAATAGCGCGCATAGTTGCCCGGAACATTTGTACGCCTTGCTTGATTTGTTAGCTAAAGAAAAAATTGAGCGAGTGTATCTACATTTATTTACGGACGGGCGTGATTCGGGTGAGCATGACGCGTTGCAGCATTTGAAAAAATTGCAGGAACATTTGCATGGGTCACAGCGGATAGCGACTATCGCGGGCAGGTTTTATGGTATGGATCGAAATAAAAATTGGGCGCGTACCGAAGCGACTTATCGTATGATCGTGGGCGGAATTGGCAAGCATGCCACCCATTCCGCGGAAGAAGCCGTGGCGCAGGCCTACAATCGCGGTGAGACGGATGAATATATCTCACCGACCATTATCACGGATAAGGCTGGAGCGCCGCTTACCATCGTTAAAGATAATGATTCACTATTTTTTTTCAATTTGCGTAGCGATCGAGTCCGTCAATTGACAAAAGCGTTGGTACAGCCAGACTTTAGTAGCTTAAATCCGGATAGTTTTGAACGGGGAAAAATGCCTGAGCATATTCGGTTTGTGGCGATGACTGATTTTGGTCCGGATTTGTCGGGTGTGTTGACCGCGTTTCCGAGTCGGGATGTGGTCAATGGATTGGCAGCTACGCTCGGCACTCGACCACAGCTCTATGTCGCTGAGTCGGAGAAGTTTGCTCATGTCACCTATTTTTTTAATGGCGGCTATGCCACGCATGATGCCCATACCACGTGGCTGAAGATTCCTTCGGATAGAGTAGCGCATTTTACTGAGAAGCCGGCCATGCAGGCGCACGCCATCGCTGAAACAGTGCTAAAAAATATCCGAGGCGGCCAATTTGAATTTATCGCGGTCAATTTCGCTAATGCGGATATGCTGGGGCACACGGGAAATTTGGTCGCCGCACAGCGGGCTGTCAGCGCGCTCGATAAGGAACTTGATCGCGTGATCAAAGCCGCGCAGGCAATGAATGACACGGTAGTGATTACGGCAGACCATGGTAATTCCGAAGAAATGTTGAATGTCGAGACGGGTGAAGTCGATACGGAACATTCGGTAAATCCGGTACCGTTTATGATGGTGGCAACAGCCGCCGAATTAAAAGCCTTAAAGATTGTTAAAAATAAGAAATTACGACAGGGGAAATTAGCAGATGTGGCGCCGACGATTTTAAAAATAATGGGAATTTCAGCGCCGAAGGAAATGACGGGGAGAGCGTTGTTTTAAATCATAAAAACATTAAAACACTAGAACATTAAAACAAGAAAAAAGTGAATTGGAGGAGAGGGCTTTTCCACGCGAACACTGTTTTTATGTTTTAATCCCTCTGGGTCAATTCCTCGCCGCTTGCGGCGTTTCCGATAGCAACGCAACGGATCGGATACCCCGTCCGCTTGCGGCGGGGAAATTCATTGCTTTCCCGTGTGAACGGATTTCACCTTGGCTTAACATGTTTTCATGATTATGTCATATAAATACAAACCAGTTGTCCTCGTCGTGTTCGACGGTTGGGGTATCGCGCCGGACAGCGAAGGTAATGCGATTACGCGGGCGAAGATCCCGAATTGGTTGTCGTATATAAAGGATTATCCGGTGATGACCCTGTACGCGTCAGGCACGGAGGTGGGGATTATGTCCAACGAGATGGGTAATTCAGAAGTAGGACACCTGAATATCGGGGCAGGTCGCGTGTATTACCAGTCGTGTCCGCGTATCGATCAGGCTATCAACAGTGGTGAATTTTTTGAGAACCTGGTGTTTCTCAAGGCCGTGGCGCAAGTAAAGTCGCTCAAATCCAAATTGCACCTGGTCGGCCTGATGGGGTCGGGCAATGTGCACGCGAGCGATACCCATCTGTACGCGCTGCTGGATTTTTGTCAGCGCCAAGGACTGTCTAAAGAAGTATTCGTACACGGTATTCTGGATGGGCGTGACATGGTATTTAATTCCGGTCTGGGGTTTGTCAAAAGTTTGCAGGAGAAAATGAAGATAACCAAAGTCGGCCGGATAGCGACCTTGTCGGGGAGGTATTATGCCATGGACCGCGATAACCGCTGGGATCGGGTAGAGAAGGCGTACCGCGCTATGACCGAGGGCAAAGCAGATCGTCTGACGGATGACCCGATAAAAGTGGTCACGGAGAGTTATGAGCAGAAAAATTATGATGAAGAATTTATCCCGACGGTCATTACCGACGGTGGTAAGCCGGTCGCTACTATCGAGAATGGCGACGCCGTGATTTTTTTTAACTTTCGGCCGGATCGGGCGCGCCAGCTGACACAAGCTTTTGTTATCCCCGGGTTTAACAAATTCGAACGCACTTATTACGATAAGCTATTCTTCGTGACCATGACGGAATACGAAAAGGAATTGCCGGTGGTAGTGGCGTTCCCGCCGGTGGTGGTGAGTAATTGCCTGGCTGAGACCGTCAGCAAGGCTGGGCTAAAACAAATCCATATCGCGGAAACCGAAAAATACGCGCACATGACGTTTTTTTTAAACGGTACGGTAGAAACCGCTTTTCCCGGAGAAGAACGCGCGCTCGTGCCCTCACCCAAAGTGGCGAGTTATGCTGATACCCCGGAAATGTCGGCCAAGGGCGTGGCGAAAGAAGCAGCCAAAGCCATCGACAGTGGCACTTTTGATCTGGTGGCGATGAATTTTGCCAACCCGGATATGGTCGCTCATACCGGTAATTTACCCGCTACTATCAAAGCCATCGAAGCCTGTGACGCGGCGCTGAAAGAAGTAGTAGACCACACGCTGGCCAAGGGAGGGGTCGTAGTGATAACGTCAGACCATGGTAATGCGGAAGGAGTCTTGAACTTGCAAACTGGTGAAATAGACAAGGAGCATTCGACCAATCCGGTGCCACTATTGATTATTGGCAAAGAGTTTCAGGGGACCGCAGGACCGTCTGGAGATCCAATGGAAGGTGATTTAAGCTTGCTCCCTCCGGTTGGTATTTTGGCCGATGTAGCTCCAACAGTGCTGGCTTTAATGGGGGTCGAACAGCCGCCGGAGATGACGGGCAGAGCTCTTGTGTAAAATGACGAAATCCGAATTACGAAGCACGAATTACATTATTGTTTTAGTTTTTCTCTAATTTTTTGGAGTACTTCCGTTTCGGCCTGTTTCAAAGTTTTTCCAGTCAGCGTACAGCTGGCTTGTTTTTTGTCACCGGTGGGATTGAAGGTTTTAATTAATTCCAAGGCATTGGCTTGTTTGGCGCTGTTGACGAGACAATGAATGCTGGCGTCATCAGGTTCGGTAGATTCGTAGAACAAAGCGGTGACTTTGGCTTCGGGTGAGTTGCTGATGAGTTCGTCGATGATGCCATATAAATCCTGGTGCGTGGCGCCGGAGCGGACAAAATTATCACGGGTCAGGCTGGCCCAGACTAGGCCGGTGGCGGGGTCGCTTTGCAAATGAGTGAGGGCTTCGCCCCAGAGTTTGAGGGTGGTGAGTGAGTGGGCGTGATACAGATGGTGAATGACGGTTTCACGTTCTGCCCCCAGTTTAATTAGTTGACTAGCGAGTTGGAGCGCTTGGGGTGTAACATTCGCATTCTTGAAGCTTTGGGTGGCTGCGATCATGCCGGCCAAGAGAGCGGTGGTTACGCCCGTGTCGCAGGCAGCTTCGTCCAATTGACGCAGCGGGTGAGTGATGGTTTCTGCGATGGACGTGGCGGTGACGTCGATAAGGTTTACTTGGCCATAGTGTTCATTGGTAGCGTGATAATCAATATTCACGATGGGGGTACGATAAAATAGATCGGGGTTGGCCGAAAAAATACTGCCGAGCGAAGCCAAGTCAGGGGTATTAAGCGTAATGATGAGGTCATATTTAAAGGTGGATTGAGCGGTACGAAGTTCATTTTTACTAAGCAGGCCATGGCGAGGTGTAAGAAAAATAGAGAGCGTCCCAGCGCTTACGTCATAGCTCAGCGTCTCCAGGGGGGCATTGCTCACGTCGACTTTGATAATGAATTTCTGAAGTTCTTTTAGGAGTGGTTTTACCGTGTCGCTGCCGGGGAGAAATTTGGCATTTTTTGACAACACAAAACCAGCCGCGGCTACGTCGACTTGGATATTTTTTTTCTCTAGCCAACGTTTGGCGGCCAGAGCGCTCGCGAGCGGGTCAAGCGCGGTCGCTGGACTAAAGGCAATTAAAATATGCTTAGCCTCCTTGAGAAGTTGTTCAAATTGTTGTAGAGGCGTTAGAGCCATAGCTATTTCAGGCATTTTATAAACAACGCTTGAGTATATCAGTTGTTTTTTGAAGTGTCAAACACTGGGGCAGCCTTTGCTGAAGCGTTCATTATTGCGTTTTTTGCCTTAATTTAGTACTATAAATGATATTTATCGTAGGTAAAATTATGAGTGAAGTTAGAAAATTTCCGGCTATTGATATGAAAGAATTGTCTAAAGCGTACGATCCGAAGCAGTATGAAGATGCTATGTATGAGCGCTGGGAAAACAGCGGCTTTTTTAATCCGGATAATTTAAAAGGTGAGCCTTATTCTATTATGATGCCGCCACCTAATGTGACTGGAGTGTTGCATTTGGGGCATGCGCTGGAGAATTCGCTCATGGATACGATGGCACGCTACCAGCGCATGCGTGGGAAAAAAGTATTGTTACTTCCGGGCACTGATCACGCGGCGGTCGCCACCCAGGCCAAGGTAGAGAAATTGTTGCAAGCCGAAGGAGTGAAGCGCCCCCGTGAGGAATTGGGTCGAGAGAAATTGTTGGAGCGGATTCGTAGTTATTCCGAAGAGTCGAAGGCAACTATTTTGAATCAGATCAAAAAAATGGGTACTAGCTGTGATTGGTCACGCTTAGCCTATACGTTTGATGATGAGCGCAGTCGCGCGGTGAATGAGATGTTCGTGCGGATGCATAACGATGGACTTATTTATCGAGGGGCGCGCGTGGTGAACTGGTCCGTGAAAGGGCAATCAACCTGTAGTGATGATGAATTGGAGTATGTGGAGCGACCGGCCAAACTGTATTATTTTAAATATAGCCAAGATTGGCCGATTACGATCGCTACGACGCGTCCAGAAACAAAACTCGGCGATACAGCGGTGGCGGTGAATCCAAGCGATGAACGATACCGACATTTAATTGGCCAAATTATTTCGGCAGATGTTGGCGCTGCCAAGCCCTTGCAGATAAAAATAATCGCCAGCGAGGCAGTTGATCCGGCTTTTGGTACGGGCGCTTTGGGAGTGACGCCGGCGCATAGTCAGATTGATTTTGATGTATACGAACAACAGAAGGCCAAGGGTGATCCGATTGAACTCGTGCAGGTGATTGGTCAGGATGGCAAGATGACGGCCGAGGCAGGTTCTGATTATGTCGGGCTTACTATTGAAGCGGCGCGCGAGAAATTTGTCAGCTGGCTTGAGGCGCAAGGGTTATTGGAGAAAGTAGAAGACATTAAGCAAAATGTCGGTACGCATAGTCGCTTTGGGGATGTGGTTGAAGCGCTCCCATTGACGCAATGGTTCGTCGCGGTGAACAAAGAGATTCCGGGCAAGGGGAAGACCCTTAAAGATTTGATGCGTGAGGCGGTGACCACTGGTCATAATGGAGACCCGAGTCAAACGGTTCAGATTAATCCGGACAATTTTAAAAAGATTTACCTGCATTGGATCGATAATTTGCGTGATTGGTGTATTTCTCGGCAAATTTGGTGGGGACACCGGATACCAGTTTACTATTGTAAAGGCGGTGAAATTTACAATTTCCAATTTTCAATTTCCAATGAAGGCGTCGCTTCGCGACAGTCTTTTAAATGTGGCGAGCCAATTGTAAGCGTCGAAAAAATTAATAGCTGTCCATATTGTGGAGGAGTGTTAGAACAAGATAATGATACCCTCGACACCTGGTTCTCGTCTGGGCTTTGGACATTCTCTACCCTCGGTTGGCCCAATAACACGGCCGGTCTAAAAACTTTTCATCCTACCAGCTGGATGCAGATGGGGCATGAGATTTTATTTTTTTGGATGGCGCGGATGATACTGATGTCCACCTATGCCCTCGACCAAATTCCATTCAAGGATGTTTACATTCACGGTATTTTGCGTGATGAACATGGCAAGAAATTTTCTAAATCCAGTGGTAATGGTGTTGACCCGATTGAGGTTATTGGTAAGTACGGTTGTGATGCCTTGCGCTGGAGTGTGCTGGCGGGGATTAGTCCGGGCAATGATGCGCGTTTTTATAATGAGAAAATTGAAGGGGCGCGGAATTTGGTGAATAAGCTGTGGAATATGGCGCGGTTTATGTTGCTGACTATTCCCGAGCCTGACGCTATGATCGCTGAACCGATTCCGAAAACTGACGCTGACCATTGGATTTTGTCCGTCTTGAATCAATTGGTAGTGGAGGTTGGGTTAGCGATGGATAGTTTTGAATTTTCGGCAGCGGGGGAACGCCTGCGTGGTTTTACTTGGGATGATCTGGCTGATTGGTATTTGGAAATTGCAAAAATTGAAGGCGATAAAGCCGAGATGCTTAACTATATTTTAAATACCCTTCTAAAACTTTGGCATCCGTTCCTGCCGTTTGTGACTGAGACTATTTGGCAGGAAGTGTATGGTCATTCAGCACTCTTGATGATTGAAAAGTTTCCGGAAGCGAGTCAGCGGACACCACAGAGTAGCGCAGTCGCTTTCCAAAGCCGGATTATTCCGGTGATTTCAAAAATTCGATCGCTCCGAGCCGACAATGCTATTGAACCGTCAAAAAAATTGAAGGTAGCGATTGGGGCGGGGGTTGACCTGGAATTGTTTGAGCGTAACGCCTCGCTCATCAAACAGTTGCGGACGGGGGTTGGTGAATTAACGATCGCACGAGCTGCAGAAAAACAGGTCAACGCGATCGGTCACAGTGAATTTGGTATTGATTTATTGATTGATTTGGCAGGGGTGATTGATCCGGCTAAAGAAAAAGTTCGTTTAGAAAAAGAAATCGCTAAAGTCGCGCCCTATGTGAACGCGCAGAAAAATAAACTAGCCAAGGCCGATTTCGTGGCGCATGCGCCAGTGGCTCTGGTAGAAGGCGAGCAGAAAAAGTTAGCGGACGCTGAGCAAAAACTAGCGGCGCTTGAAGTTGATCTTAAACGTTTATCTTAAATTAATATGCCGGTATCAACTGATAGTAATAAAATTGAGGCCCTGTTAACGCG
>CAZXIF010000151.1:0-8595 GCA_964640395.1 uncultured Gammaproteobacteria bacterium
AGTAAGAGTAAGCCAAGGCACGGATCCGGGTGATATCGGAAAATAAAGCCAGGAGACTTGAAGGGGCCCGTCGTGAATTCAAAAATTCATTGCCCGATGGATCCAAGAAAACTTTGAGGTAGAAAATAGCCGCCAAAAATATCGTCGCCTACGCGCTGCACCCCAAATCCGATGATATACACGATGCCACCTATGGCCTGACCAGCGAACGTTGGAAACGCCAGGTACGATATCTGCCGCCCAGCATGTTTTATGCCTCGATGATTATGCTGTATGATCACAAGGTGGCCATGATTTCGAGTCAAACGGAAAATTTTGGTTTTATTATCGAAAGCAAAGAATTTTCCAATACACTGCGGGCCTGGTTTGATTTTATGTGGGGCATTGCCTCAAAAGAGCCGGAATAAATCAGATTTTCCATAACATTTCTTCTCGTATGCCCTACACTATCTATATCCTCAACTGCGCCGATAAAACACTGTATACCGGCTATGCCAAAGACCTGCCCCAACGGGTGCAAGCCCACAATACCAGTCCGACCGGGGCCAAATACACCCGCTCTCGCCGCCCCGTGAAATTAGCGTATAGTGAAGAATATAAAACCCTGTCCGCCGCGCTAAAGCGCGAAGCCGCCATCAAACGCCTGACCCGCGTACAGAAACTAGCTCTCATTAAAAAGAAATCCTGACATGAAAACAACTAAACAAGACAACGAAATCTGGGACGTAGTCGTCATCGGTGGCGGATCATCCGGTATGATGGCCGCCGGACGAGCCGCGGAGCGCGGACGGTCTGTTTTGTTATTAGAAAAAAATCCGATCCTCGGCAAAAAACTCCTCATCACCGGCGGAGGCCGTTGCAATGTCACCAACAACCAACCAACCATTCACAGCCTCGCCGCCAAATACAAAAAACAAGGACCCTTTCTGTTTTCCGCCTTTTCCCAATTCGGTGTCGCCGACACTCTCGAATTTTTTAATACGCGTGGCCTGCCAACCAAAGAAGAAAATGATGGCCGTATGTTCCCGGTGTCCAACTCAGCCCAATCAGTCTGGCAGGTGTTGGTCGATTATATGAAACAAGGTAAGGTAACGGTACGAACCAATGCCGCTGTCACGAGCATTACGAGAGTTCGGAGCAACATGGCGATTACCTTAAAAGACAAGACAACCGTAGTAACCAAGTCGTGCATCATCGCCACCGGCGGCGCCTCCCACACCGAGACCGGCTCCACCGGCGAAGCCTTTCGTTGGCTCAAGAAATTCGGCCACACTATCGTCCCTAATGATTTTGCTCTAGTGCCGCTCGCTTTACGCGACCCCTGGGTCAAAAAACTGGCCGGTCTCACGCTCAAAGATATCAAAATTACCATTTTTAAAGATGATAAAAAACATGATAGTAAAAAGGGCAACCTGCTGTTTACCCACGTGGGCGTGAGCGGCCCCACTATTTTGAATCTCAGCCGCGAAATTGGCGAACTCTTGCCGTACCACGCGGTCAAGATTGTGCTGGATTTATTCCCCGCCCGCGACCACAGCCTGGTGAAGCAAGAGTTGCAATCGCTCCTCATCACCAACAGCAATCGTAAAATAAAAAATACCTTGAACCAGATTATTCCGGCCAGCCTCGTGCCCATACTGCTCGAAATCGCCAAGATAGATGGTGAGACTCCTAATCACAGCGTCCGCCACGACGACCGTATCACCATCGTCACTCTGTTCAAAGCCCTGCCACTCAAGGTCAAAGGTTTGCTCGGCTCTGACAAAGCCGTGGTATCTTCGGGCGGTGTTGTCCTCACTGAAGTAGATTTCAAAACCATGCGCTCCCGCGTGGCTCCTGAATTGTTTATAATTGGCGATATGCTGAATATTGATCGTCCCTCCGGTGGTTATAGTTTACAGCTCTGCTGGACGACGGGCTTCGTGGCAGGGAGTAATGCGTAATTCGGTGGAGGATTTTTTGTTAATTTTATTTATTTTGTTATAAATTAGTCAAATATACCCCTTTGCCTTTCTAAATAGGATTTTGTCACCCTCTCCTAAAAGTCTTAACTCGGGTGATCACCCGCCAGGGTGACAAAAATTAAGAATGTATTATTTTATCTAACTTTAGGAATAATTTAAGGTAGCCCTAGGGCACAACCAATTTAATTATAAATGGAGCGTTGGCTACGGGGTATTATATTCTTTTTAGTTTAGCAATTGAGTATAGTAAGACTTACTGTGGAGGTATTTTACGAAATTAATATAACAATTGAGTATCTTAAGGCAAGGCTAAAGTAATGATTGGGAAATTATCGATAATGTAGCGTAATTTACTTAAGAGAGTAGGACTATTTTTTAGCATCAGGGTTAGAGTAGGATAGCGTGATTTATGTCGGGCACTCGGGCAAGAAATAAGTACCAAATTTGGGCCGGGGAGGCCAAAGGTGACGCCACTCCCTCTAACATCAAAAGAAACAACTGATTCCTGCAAATTACTAGCGCCGGGATTAGCCGCGCAGTATTTAGTAAGTAAACTAGTATAAACAGCGGCCGTGCAGAGCGGCTTAATCGTGGCGTAATCGTTGCTCCCATCCAGATTAGTTTTCGCATAACCACTACCGAGATCAGGATCTTGGTAAACCATATAGCTCGCGCTAAAATTAGGTGCGGCCAGATAGCACGCACCAGCGTTAAGCGTGGTCTCATAAGTTGGTAGTTGCACGCATTTACGGGTACCTGCTCCAAACGATCCAACCGTACCGCTATTAGTTGAGCCATCTGCCGCACGTGTCACCACCCCCTCTCCTCCCATATAGGAAGAATTTTCACTGCAGGCTTTGCTGAGAAGCGATTTAAAATCAGCGCTAGTACAGCTATTTTTCAATTCCGTTAAGCTATTAAGGCCGGGTTTATCAAGATAGTAATCCTTATAATTGGAACTCGCGCCGCCGAGTCGGCAGGCACCGCTGATTTGCTTAACCGTACTCACGGTCTGATCAGCGCTGGTAGTCAGATTGCCACTAGCGTCTCGCGATTTTACTACAAAATGATAGGTAATGCCGCTGTCTAAACCGCTAACAATCACACTATGGTAGGTGATAAGGGTGTTATTAAGGTCGGTCACACTACCATAACTCACGGTGGCGCCATAAGCTACTTGGGCGGTGGCCAGTTCATTAGTAGTCCAGGAAATAGTGACGCTGTTGGTGGTAATATTGCTGGAAGTGATCAGAGAAATGACCGGGGCGGTAGTATCTGCAGTCGGAGTTGAGCTGGCGGCGCTACCGGTAGTAGAAGCGGTCGGAGCAGTAGTGGCGCTCGGCGTAACTGGAGGAGAGGCAGAGGCATTAGCTGGCGAGGGGGCTGGAGTCTGATTACTTGATGGGGTTGGAGTTATTACCGGATTATTGCTGGGGGCCAGGATAGGAACGACCGGGTTAACGGAAGGAGGGCTACTAGGAGTTAATGGTCCAGCTACGGGGGCGGTAGTAGGAATAGTTGAAGAGGGGATTAGTATTGGAGTTGAGACTGGAATTGTATCAACCCGGGTCGGGGCACTGGTAGGCTGAGTCGGTGTCGAAGCCGGAGTAGGAGAGGGAACCTTCTTACTACTGAGTACTGCCGGAAACTCGTTAGTGGCAGTGGTATCACCTTCAGTATTAATTAATTCATTGAGCGCTCGCCTTGTTTTTTCATCCACTCGGCCGGTTATTGGCAGACCAACTTTTTTTTGAAATCGACGAACCGCACGGACTGTTCTTGCACCATAATAACCAGTAACCAAAGCTTCCGGATAAACATCTCGGAACTGACTAAAAAAATCTTGTAGTTCAGACACATCGGTCCCACTCATCCCTTGTTTGAGTTGGCGGTTAAAAATTAATTCACCGGTAGCCTTCTCTGGTAGTGCCGCTACTGGCCAAGCAGTCAAAAGTCCGGTCAGAAGCAGCAGGCTTAAAAATAATCTTTTATAAAAAAAATACTCCCTCATATTGATAGTTAAGCTAAATAAGTTTGTTTAAGTTTAGTATACTTTATCTTAAGACAGAAGTCTAAAGCGTCGTTTGCTACCAGGGTGTTTGGCAATTTTTTTAAATAAAGAATCCTCCACGTGGAGGATTCTTTATTTAAAAACGATTTATTGCGCGACTGGATGAGGGTACGATTCATCTCTCAAGAAAGTGACTAGCGCCGTGCCATTGACTTGCACCTGGCCACCCAGGCTTAGTTTATCATTGGCCAAGAATGAAGCCAGCGAAATCCGATTCCAGTTGCGATCAAATATCGCGGTATTACTGTCGATGGTCACGCTTACTTGGCGTTCACCCACAAACGGTCTCCAGCCTTCCGGTAAGTGTTTTACATCAGACGACAGTGAGCTTATTTTCACCATGAAGGTGCTGGGTAGCGTAGCGCTCGGAGTGGCCACGGCCACTCCTTTAAAGCTGATGGCGAAGGGTACGATAGTCTGGTTAGTTACTTTTACCTCGCGTGCGACATAGCTTTGGGTGCGCAAGTTCAATACGCCCTTTATGTGTACCGATTGTCCCACCACTAAATTGCTGAATGTGCCGGTGGCATTGTTGGAGAGTAAAATGGTGGTTCCGGCCACAATTTTAGCGACTACTTTGTCGCTCCAATTCAGAGTCACGGTTTGAGTGCTCGCGTCAATCGCGGTAATGATGCCTTTTTTGTCTGAGGCGCGGATCGATTCGTTGTGAATGGTTTGAGCGGTCAAGATAGACGAAGTGCTGAACGTTCCTTTTATCGCTACCACATCGCCGACACTGAATTCCGGCAGGGTGCTTACCCCATTATACAGCCTGGTAAATTTAGTTTGCGCGTCCACCATGACAGTGACGGTCGAGTCGATGGGCGACAACGATAGGGGGTTGCTCACCACGATCGTAAAGCTGGTTGGAACACCCAAATTAGTAAGCGTGGCGATCGTGCCGCGCACGGTGTAGGCCTGCATCGCTTTGGTGCGATCTTTGATAGTCAGGGCGGTGAGCGTGCCATCGGTATTCATCCGGCCTGCTACCGTCAGCTGGTCCGTGAGCGCGAGGTCAGCCAGGCTGAGCTTAGCGCCATTCTTACCTTGGATAGAAGTATTAGCCGTCACGGTCACTGCCAACGTGGTTTTCAAGGCCGGCGCGAGCAAGGCATTCTTCTGGTACAACGGAACAAATTTAGTCAGCTCAAGACTCAACTGAGTATCTGTCTTCGCGGTCAACGTGCCTTCGACCGTGACCAGTCTTCGTTCCTCTTCCTGTGATTTTTTGCGTAACTCCTCAATGTTGTTTTTAAGATCTTTTTTTATTTCGTTGCGTTCCTGTTTGATAATCGCGATCGGATTTTTAATCGCCAATGTATGAGCAAAAGTCGGCAGTACCATGCCAAGTGACGTAACCACGGTAACTCCGACCAGGAATGATTTTTTAATAGTATTCATATAGTTTTATTATAGGTGAATTAAGTAAAAATAACTTAGGTTTTCAAAGTTCGACTTTTCCGGGCCAAGCCCAAGCTCGTCCCGTGTTTCCCTCTCTGCAATAACTATACCCTGGGCGACGCCAAAAGTTACAAAGTCCTAGGGTGTCCTAGAAGTTATTAATGTTAAGTATACTTGACATTAGTTTTTGGTATGCTATACTAAACACATAATTTCTATCAATTTTGTATGAATGATACAATGACACAGACCGCCACCTTTGGCGCCGGCTGTTTCTGGGGGGTAGAAGAGGCCTTCCGACAATTACCCGGAGTCACCGCTACCGCCGTCGGCTACGCCGGGGGCAAAATGCTGAACCCGACCTACGAAGATGTCTGCACCGACGAGACCGGCCATGCCGAAGTAGTGGAGGTGAAATATGACCCGTCCAAAATCAGCTACGACAAACTACTTCAGACCTTTTGGGACAACCACAACCCTACTACGCTGAATCGCCAAGGCCCGGACAACGGTTCGCAATACCGTTCCGTGATTTTTTACCACACCCCCGAACAACAGGCCGCGGCCGAAGCCTCCAAACTGGCTCTCGATACATCCGGCAAATGGAAGCAGCCGGTGGTAACCCAGCTGGCTCCCGCTGCGCCTTTCTACCTCGCGGAGGACTATCACCAGCAATATCTGGCGAAACGCGGCTTGAGTAATTGTCATATCTAACTTTATCAATTTTAACCATACTAACTCTATGAAACAGACGCTTCCTTTATCTGTCCTCGCTGCCAGTCTAATCTTATTGGGTGTCGGTTGTGATAGAGCTCAACTGCCACTAGAACCAGCCCAACCAGAACCAACTCTGGAGCAACCAGCTGAGGTGCAGATCGACGCGATGATGCTGGAGAAACTGTTTGTTCCGGTTGAGAAAGATAAAGTTAAAGAGGCTGCAAAGAGGCTGCAGCGATGGTCAAGACCGATGTAATAAGCGCTGGAAGATATGAAGATTATTCCGCTGATAAACTCGTCCGCGCCACTACCGGCAAAGTGATTTTATTTTTCAAAGCCGGTTGGTGCGGCACCTGTGCTACGGTAGACAAAGATATCCGCGCTAACCTTGGCAACATTCCCAAAGATGTCACGATTTTAAAAGTAGACTATGATTCTTCGACCGAACTGAAACAGAAATACGGCGTAACCTATCAACACACCTTTGTCCAGGTAGATGTCGGCGGCAACCAGCTCAAGAAATGGAGCGGCAGCCCCACCTTGGCCGAATTAGTTAAACAAATCTAAGCTCACCTATGGTACTCTTGCTTGTATCATTTATCGCCGGCGTACTCACCGTGCTTGCTCCTTGCGTATTGCCACTCCTTCCCATCATCATCGGTGGCGCGGCCCAGGGACAAAATCGTCGTAATCCGTATGTCATTACTGGCTCACTCGCCGTAGCCATCGTGCTATTCACCCTACTCCTCAAATTTAGCACCGCGCTGATCAATGTCCCGCCCCAAGTCTGGAGTTATATTTCCGGCACCGTCCTCATATTATTCGGTCTCACCAGCCTTTTTCCCGCCATTTGGGAGCAAATCAATTTCAAACTAGGTCTCAGTTCTCGTTCAGATACGCTGCTCACCGAATCTGCCAAAAAGCAGAGTATTTGGGGCGACATGCTGATCGGCCTCTCGCTCGGCCCGGTTTTCTCCAGCTGTTCACCGACCTATTTCATTATTCTCGCCACCGTCTTGCCGCAAAGTTTCGCCGCCGGACTCCTCGATCTCATCGCCTACGCGCTTGGCCTTTCTCTCGTACTGCTCCTCATCAGCGTGCTCGGCCAACGCTTTATAAAAAATGCCAAATGGGCGGCCGATCCTCGCGGTTGGTTTAAACGCGGCCTTGGTATTTTGTTTATACTCGTTGGTGTGTTCATAATTACCGGCGCGGACAAACGTGTTCAAACCTATTTTGTAGAAAAACAGATTTTCAGTAGCGCCAATATCGAGCAGCTCATTCTTAAAAAAGTTAACAACATGCAGCCCAACACCGACGACATCTCAGCAAGGCCAACGGGCGGCTTCCCCTCTTTAATTCCCTCTCCCGCCGACACCGTTTTCCCTCGTTATCGTGAAATCGCCAGTCCTGGCGGCTACGTGAATTCTGAGCCATTTACTATTGGTCAGTTTGTTGGCAAAAAAATCATCCTGGTGGATTTCATGACCTACAGCTGTATCAATTGTATCCGTACCTTCCCATACCTCAACGCCTGGTATGGCAAATACAAAGACCAGGGTTTGGAAATCGTTGGTATCCACACTCCCGAATTTGCCTTTGAACACAAGCTAGAAAATGTTCAAAAAGCTCTCGACGGCTATGGCATCAAATTCCCGGTCGTACTCGACAACGACTACGGCACCTGGAACGCCTACAGCAACAGCTATTGGCCCCGCAAATATCTCATCGATATCGACGGCCGCGTCGTCTACGACCATATCGGCGAAGGCAAGTACGATGAAACCGAACAAAAAATTCAGGAATTATTAAAACAAAAAGCAGTCCGCGACAAACAAGCCGTGAACCTCGTACCCGGAGGTATCGTAACGCCAGAGGGTACCGATGACAGTATCAAAAGCCGCAGCCCCGAAACCTATTTTGGTTCTGACCGCAATCGCAACCTCGGCAACGGTAACACCGGAGTCGAAGGCGAACAAAAATTCATTGTACCTGGTACCATCGATCTGAACGAACTCTACCTGGGTGGCACCTGGAACTTGTCCCGCGAATACGCCGAGACCAAATCCAACGAAGCCTCAATAGTATTTCGCTACGCCGCTCAGGATGTATACCTGGTAGCCAGCTCAGCCAAAGAAACAAAAATAATCGTGACGCGCGATGGCGCGCCCTTACCTGCCGCCAGCGCAGGCAGTGATGTGGAATTCGAGAACGGCGTCAGCTTCATCATGATAAAAGCCGATCGCATCTACAACATCGTAACCGAAACCGGAGCCATCTCCGAACACCTCCTCAAATTCGAAATCAAATCACCGGGTCTAAAAGCGTACACGTTTACTTTCGGTTGATAAAGAATCACAATAATCCCCGCTTGGTCCTATCGGACACTCCCGATTCAACGATGTTAGGGAGGTCGGGCGCTGTGCCACGTCGAATGACGGT
>CAZXIF010000152.1:0-5016 GCA_964640395.1 uncultured Gammaproteobacteria bacterium
TCGGTGGTCACCTGGGGCGGTTGGATTATTATGGGGTTCATGAGCCTCGCGGGTCTGGCGGCGTTAGTGAGTTTGGTGTTCTAAACGTACTTGTTTAAAGATATGAATAACTATTCACTGGCAAAGATGGGCAGGTCACGTTAGTAGAACCATTGCGCAGAGTAACGATAAAAAAGCCTAGGAAGTACTTATAAAATATGAAATCTTTAGAAAAAGGATATACTTTAGAACCTCCAAAGAAAACGCCTCTACGAAGGGTTGGTGGAGTAGTAGGTTTGGTTGCGGCTATTGGACTTGGGGGAAATTATTTACAGAATCGGCATAAAAATGAAAATACGATAGAAAGCCTTGCTCATAATGAATCGGGAAATGCTCGTTCGGTAATTACAGATCATGATCGTAAAAAAGCGCGTACACTCATGCAGCTTTTTCAAAAATTGACAGAGCTTCAATCCTCTCTAGTTCAAGATGAATCTGAACATGAACGATGGCTGGAGGAACAGCAAAAAGCACATGAGAAAAAGCTCCAACTTAAAGAACTTGCTCGAGATGATTTAAAATTTTTTTTGACGGAGTACTCAAAGAGCTTGATCCTTTGTTACATATTAAGGTTGTGTCGAGAGCTAATCGGGACCCCAGTAAATACTTGGCGACTGGCGAAGTATATCGACAAAGCGGAAATAATAAAGATACTGTTACGTTTATCAATAAGGGGGAGGATGGAACTTATAAACTTACCTCCAGTCACAAGTTCGATACTTTTGTTGATGAAAACGTAGATGAGTCCAAGTTGGATGTATTGCTGGCCTATAAACTTGTGACCAGAAAATTGTATGTAGATGAGTATTTGCCGCTCGAAGATAGCTTGCGTTCTGCTCGGGAAGAACACCCGGAGGATGTCCCACAGCTTGAAGCTGAGCTTAAGAAGATTGAAGAAAAAATAAAAAGTATTCCAAAGAACTTATTTTGAATAATCTTTTATGAAAAAACTATTTATCCTATCAATTTTCGTTGTCCTCATGGCCGGAGCTGGCTGCATGAAGACACCTGCGCCACCCACAACCACCCCCGAACCCGCGCCTGGTGACGATCAGCCCGTATGTACCGCCGAGTACAATCCCGTCTGCGGCTTTGTGCCCGTACAATGTATAACCGCGCCGTGCTATCGCATCCCCCAAACTTTTTCCAACCAATGCCAAGCCAACGTGGCTGGAGCGACCAATAGTATCCCCGGCGAATGCGACCCCAACCTAAAACCAGACGATCCACACGTGACCAGCCCTACCCACCAGCAAGTAGTCACCAGCCCCCTCAATATCAGCGGCGAAGCCCCGGGCACCTGGTTCTTTGAAGCCAGCTTTACGGCCGATGTCCTGGATGCGAACGAGGCTGTCTTGGGTACCGCGGTACTCGCCGCCGAAGGCGAATGGATGACCACGGAATTTGTCCCATTTCAGGGTGTTGCCACCTTCAAAAAACCCACCGGCACTACCGGTACTTTGCTCTTCAAAAAAGATAATCCCTCCGGTCTGCCGGAGAACGATCGTGTTTACCGCTGGCCGATTAAATTTTAGTAGCGGCCTCGTGATTCCCCCGCCTCATATATGAAGACTCTCTGGTTAATCGTAGGAACTAGCATTCTCATTGGCAGCAGCTATGCGCTGTATCACGTTTTTGTTGTCCGAAATAATAAGCAAACGGTAGCGCCAACAAACACTGCCGAAAGCAATCCAAACACCAAACAATTCCTCGCGCTCGGCGACTCCTATACGAGCGGAGAGGGGATAGCCAAGGATGGTCGCTGGCCCATACACCTAGTCACGCAGCTCCGCGCGCAAGGAATCGACATGGCTGACCCGGTCTTCATAGCCAGAACCGGTTGGACCACGGCTGATTTAGACAGGGCTATGTCCTCGCTGAAGACCGAGGGAACCTTTGATTTAGTGTCACTGCTTATTGGTGCAAACGATGAGTTTCGAGGAAATAGTAGAGAAGAATATCGCTCCGGATTTGTCTCTTTATTACAAAAAGCCATTGTACTAGCCGGAGGCAAGCCCGAACACGTGCTCGTCTTATCTGTCCCCGATTGGGGAGTCTCACCCTATGCTGCAAGCGAAGACAAGGCCGCGATTGCCGCCTCGATCGATCGGTATAACGCGGTGAATCGCGCCGAAGCAGAGCGACTTGGCGCTCGCTATATCGATATTACGAACCCCACTCGGGCTGCTGCCAACGACCGCGAAATCTTTGCCGGTGATGGTCTGCACTACTCGTCTAAAACGCATGCGCGTTGGGCAGAGTTAGCAGTGCTGATGGCGAAGAACGCGCTCCTTGGAAAATAACCCCGATTATTATATAGTGAGTGACTATCTGGAAAAGTAACTATAACCACACTTTATTATGCAACGTGAAGGACAAAAAGGTATCGGCCTGGTGAGAGAAAAAGCAGAAACCACGCCGCTCGAACGAGTCTCGACGATTGATATCGCCGCAGTTGGTACGACGGTAGCGAGCATCGGATCATATTCTCCGGAAAAAGTTACCCAGTTATTTGCCACTGGTGTAAAACCTGAGTCAGGTCAGACCGGTGTCACTTTTCAAAAATTCGGCTGGAGCAAACGAGCGTCCTCCGACGCTAAACGGACGCTGACCCAACGGCGCGGCCGAACCATCGCCGACCTTTTTCTCGTCGTATCAACGCCAGATACGGCGGGGGAGTTGTTCGCCATTTTTGCCAGTGACTCCTGGACAGAAATAGCCGACGGAGCGGTGTCCGATAACGCCGCCCCGCATTATTGGACCACCGACCCGGCGATCGGTGCGGCCTATGAATCACTGGGCGCTGGCCCATCCAATCAGCCGGCGCTCCAACAATTTCGGAGCGCCAATTTTCCCAATTCCTGTTTATTTGACGAAGCTGGCCAGGCAACCCCCTCGGCCAATGCTGGTTTTACCTGCGCTGAAATTCCGGCAGAAGCAGTGTCGGTCTTGATATTTTCTATGCCAAAAGGCTTAGCCAAGAATCACGCTGCCTGTCAGGCGCGGGCCGAAGAAATGATTGCGAGTATGCGTACCGCGGGCAAGGATTGCCCGATATTTGATGCTGCGGGCACGATGTATTATCCGGTATTTAAACCTCAGGCCGAGCTTGCCGCCCTAGCGGCCGCGCGTGACCGCCAAAAAAAGTGGCCCACTACCGCTGCCTGGGACGAACGAGCCGGACAGGAACAACGTTTGAGTTTTGATCGTGCTGCTTGGACCACCGCCGTCACGACACTAAGGCAGCAGGCCGAACAGTTGTTCACTACCACCCCACCCTCCAGCCCGGAAGCCATTCACCAGGTAGTGAGAGACACGATCCTGGCCTGCGCCACGCCTGACTTTGAACAAAAATTAACCGCCTCGGTCGGCACCTGGGAAGGGTATAGCCTGGGCCAGCATATCGCCATGGTCACCGAGCGCTACCTGAGATTTTTAAGCCAAGCATCATTGCCCGCATCGGTGTCATCCGAAATGATGCTCACCTTGTTATTCTTGCACGATATCGGCAAGGCAGATTCCCAGGCGATCAAACGTGATAACACGTTACAACACGAGTTTACCGGCGTGATCGCCGACAGTTTTTTACATGAGCTGAATTTTTCCGATCAAGAGCGCCAAGCGATGGTAGCGCTGATCGACACCGAATGTATTGGTAGGTTTTTAGTCCGCACCCGTGATACTGAGCTGGGCAGCCTAACCACCGATGAAAAGAGTCAGGCATTTTTTAAAGAGATTTATCAGCGTATCGCAACCGGGGCAGAGCAAGCCAACATGTCCGTATCTGAATTTTTCAACTGGATGAAGTCCTATTGGAAAGCCGATTTTTCGGCCTATACCGTAGATGCGGGTGGTAAAAAAGCGATGGACAAGCACCTGTCTTTCAATCACGAAACACGTACTTTGCAGCTATCCAGCGCCTACGAAGAGCGGCTATCTCTCTTGGAGCGCTATATTCAAGAACACCCTCCGGAAGCTAAATAATATCAAATCAAGGCTGCAGAAAACAAAAATAGTTCCGACTTGGTCGGGACTATTTTTGGATGTGCTCGAAGGGGGGGTAACTTACGGTGTGTCGAGCAGCACTAGCCGTAAGTGGTAGATTCAGAGCGACTTGCTCATGAACCACGCCAAGAAAAAGAAGCCGCCGGTCCCGCGGCGGATTACCCACCTATGGAATGCTCTGGAAGGCATTGACCAGATGCCCTCCAGCTCCTTGAGTGACTCCATCTCATCGCTGGTCAGCCCACACCTCCGTGGGAGGTATAGGATTGCGAACAAGTGGAGCGAACCTATTCTCAAGTGCAACCCTTTTCCCGGCGGCGGGGCGAAATATATCTCAGCGATCCATTTCATTGTAGCCTCCTTACTCAGAGTTTATACACTAATCAAATTATTATCCAATAAAACTGGATTAAATATTTTAAATAATATAAAATTTGACTAATATTAGCAAAAATAGTACCATAATATTGTTGTCGAAAAATATGTACGATAAAATACTCGAAGCCACCGGATTAACCCCGAAACAAGCCAAAGTGTATATCAGCAGTCTCGAACTTGGCCGGGCGACTACGGGGCACATAGCCAAACAGAGTGGTTTAAAGCGAACCACTGTTTATGGTATTATCGATGAGTTGGTAACAATGGGGTTAGTAAGCATTTCCCCGAAAGGCAAGACCAATTGGGTGGTCGCGAGCGAACCACAAGCGCTCTTGGAAAATCTAGAAGTCAAAAGAAAATCATTGGCTACTATTATTCCCGACTTGGCCAAGCTCCACAGCACCTATACGATTCGTCCGCGCCTGCAATTTTTTGAGGGCAAAGCTGCAATTAAACGCATTTACGAAGATACTCTCTTATGCCGTTCTAAAAAAATACTGCAAATTATTAAAGTAAAAGATTTTAAAGAATTTCCAGGCGGCGATTTTTCTGCAAACTATATTAAACGCCGCGTAGCAAAAGGAATTTTTGCGC
>CAZXIF010000153.1:0-15371 GCA_964640395.1 uncultured Gammaproteobacteria bacterium
ACTTGGACCCGCGATAGGTTTGATACGCGCCCCGCTCGCGCGCCAAATCAGTCGAAGCCAAAATCGCGTAATACGCCACCGCCTCCATACTATAATCCTCTAATTCCACACACGCTTCCGAATCAAAATTGATCCCCTGCAAAAACAACGCGTCCTGGAATCCGCGGATACCCAAACCCACCGGCCGATGACGAAAATTGGACCGGCGGGTATCCTCAGTTGGATAAAAATTAATGTCAATCACGTTGTCCAGCATACGCATCGCGATTGGCACCACTTTTTTCACCAACTCCAAATCGTACGTTCCATTAGTAACGAATTTGGCAAAATTAAGCGACCCCAAATTACAGACGGCCGTTTCATCTTCGGAATTATTCAGGGTGATTTCCGTGCACAGATTGGAATTGTGTACTACGCCCACATGATCTTGCGGCGAACGCACATTGCACGGATCTTTAAACGTGATCCACGGATGACCGGTTTCAAACAACATGGCCAACATTTTCTTCCATAAATCCCGCGCCTTTATTTTTTTGAACAGCATAATCTTGCCGTCCGCGGCCAGCTGTTCATAGCGAACATATTTCTCTTCGAATTTTTTGCCGTAGATATGGTGCAAGTCCGGTGTTTCGTCCGGACTAAACAATGTCCAGTCCCCATCCGCCCGTACTCGTTTCATGAATAAATCCGGAATCCAGTTGGCCGTATCCATATCATGCGTGCGGCGGCGTTCATCACCGGTATTTTTACGCAACTCCAAAAATGCCTCAATATCATAATGCCAAGTTTCCAGATACACGCAGGCCGCGCCGCGCCGTCGCCCACTGCGGTTGATAGCCACCGTCACATCATTAGCAATTTTCAAAAATGGCACCACACCTTGACTTTCCACGCCCGTGCCCTTGATATATGCCCCCGTGCCACGAATATTCGTCCAATCTGTCCCGATACCGCCCGACCACTTGGACAACTGCGCGTCATCCGCATACGTCTTGAAAATATTATCCAGCGAATCCGTCACGGTATTCAGATAACACGATGCCAGCTGCGGCTTGTGCGTGCCGGCGTGGAACAACGTCGGTGTCGAGGGCGTGTAGAGCAACTTCGACATGATCTCATAAAACGCGATCGCGTATTCCAAACGATTTTCTTTTTCTGAGATAGCCGAGCCCATGGCGATACGCATCCAGAACATCTGCGGCGTTTCCAGTACCCGCTTCGCATCATGGTCGCTTAGGAAATAACGGTCGTAAATAGTTTGTAAACCGATATAGGTAAAAAGGTCGTCATTTTCAATGACCAACGTCTTGCTCAATTTTTCCAAATCAAAGGTGAGCATTTTGGGGTCGAGCCGCTCGATCTCCACCCCGCGGCGGATGTTAGCGATAAACGCTGCGCGGTACTGCGCGTCCAACTTAGTATAATCGATAGTATCTGCTCCAATCACCTCGCGGTAGTTCAAAGACAGCAAGAGACGAGCCGCCACCTTCGCGTAAGAAGGATCCTGCTCGATCATCGCTCGCGCCGTCATGATCAGACTGCGGGCAATATCACTGGTCCGAATGCCTTCGTATAATTCAGATCGGGATTGCTGCAAAATCGCCTCGGCATTGACCGACGTTTCGAGCCCCGCTACCGCGAACTGCAGAGAATGACGCAATTTCCCCATGGAAAAGGCTTCCGTCTTACCGGATCGCTTGGTGACGAGCAGCGCGTTGGTTTCAATTTTCGCCAGGGTGTCGCGCTTTTTTTCCTCACGCTCTTTGGCATGTTCGTAGCGATACAAAATATATGATTTCGCGATATCAAACAATCCTTCCTGCATCAGCGTGCGTTCCACAAAATCTTGCACTGCCTCTACCGCCGGAGTGGTATTCTGAAACGATTGTTCTAATTGTTCGATCACGGTCGCGGTAATCGCCGCCACCTTCGCGTCATCCGCCTGGCCGCGCACTTCGATGCACGCTTTACGAATCGCCGCGCCAATTTTGTCCGGAGAAAAATCCACTACCGATGAATCGCGCTTCTTGATTTTGAGTATCCTCGACATACTAGTATAAAAAATAATGAAGTCCCGTTAGGGACTTCCGAGTATAGCACACCCTCTAAATACTAGGTATAGGTACCTTATCCACAGTTTAACCACAATATGTTGTTTTATTAAGAAAAAGAGTCGTTCACTGGCTTTCCTCCCTTTTTAAGGGGAGGCTAGGTGGGGTGGTTCGTCCTGACGTGAAACACCTCCTCTCGCCCCTCCTTTAAAAGAGGGGAAAAAGTGACCCCTCTTTTACTTCCCCTCACGCCGCTCCATTTGCTCATAATAATCCAATGCTTTTTGAAACTCCACCTCCGAAAAATCCGGCCACAACGTATCGGTAAAATACAGCCGCGCCTCAGCCACATCCCACATCATAAATCCGGTCGACCAATGCGGCTCACCACCCGTACGAATCACCAAATCCACCGGCGGCAGGTCCCGGGTCCACAGATGATCCTTGATCACCTCCTCCGTTACCACCAACTCGGGCCGGCTCCGTCCCAATTCCACAATCTCGCTCACCGCCGCCGTCATTTCCGATGTGCCATTGTATGCCAATAAAAAAGTCAGATTATTTTTAGAAAAATGTTCCGTCTCGCGCATCAATTGTTCGATCACTTTCTGCCCCGCAGCGGGAAAATACGCCCTCCACTCGCCCAACATCCGTACCCGCACTTCGTGCTTTTGGACAACCTCACTGGTCAATAACTTTTTAAAAAATTGCTCGAACAATTCAAACAAAAATCGCACCTCCAGCGCGTCACGCTTGGCGACATTACTCACCGAGCAACCCCAAAAAGTATAATAAGTCACCCCCGTTTCTAAAGCCGCCTCCAAAATTTTCTCGGCCCGCTCAGCCCCTTCCCGGTGACCCAACCAACTCGCCAAGCCATGCCGCTTGGCCCAGCGACGATTTCCATCCGGAATAATGGCAATATGACGAGGAATTGACATACGGTGAAGTAAATAGACAACAGACAAGAGTAAATAGCGCCAATCACTACTATTTACTGTTTACTGTTTACTGTTTACTGTTTACTGTTTACTGTTTACTTCGTTCTTATCAAACTATACTCCGCAATCTCCGCTAGTATTTTTTGATAATTGGCAGGCACCGACAACCGACGAATCTGGCGCTGAGCTTGATCATAAAAATCCTGGGCCATTTCTTGCACCTCGGAACGAACAGCGTACTTGGCGAACAGCGCGTGCGCCTCAGCAATATCTGCTCCGCTCAGCGTCGGATTGCCAAACCACGTTTTAATTTTTCGTCGCTCAGCCAAGGTAGCCTGCTTGAGCAAAGTCAAATAAAAAAGAGTTTTTTTACCTTCCCGAATATCCGCCCCCACTGGTTTGCCCGTGGCTCGTTCATCTCCAAACAGCCCCAGCTCATCATCTTTGATTTGAAACAATATCCCGAGCGGCTCACCCAATTTTTCTAAAGCCCACTGCGCCTCTCTGCTTTGACCAGAGAGCCTAGCCCCAACTACTAAAGGCAGAGAGAAAGTATACCGCGCCGTCTTAGTTCGATACAACTCCAAGACACTAGCAGTCGTAGCCACCTCGCCCCCAGCCGCCAGCCACACATCCTGCATCTCAGCATACGTAACCCCAGCCAGTTCACTGCCCAACAACTGGAGTAAACCAGGCAAGACTGGGCTCTCTACCGTACCGAGCAACTGCCAAGCCAAAAACACAGCCGCATCCCCCGCGCAAATCCCAAAACTTTCCCCAAAATGGCGTGGGTCATAGATCTTTTTACGCTTCCCCAAGGCTTCATACTGAGCAAATACCGTAGGCATCCCCCGGCGGGTATAATCACGATCTAAAATATCATCATGAATGAGTAGCGCGCTATGCCACAATTCTAAAGCCGCGCCCACCGCCAAGACCTGGCGATCAATCCGCTTCCCTCCCATCTGCGCCGCCAACAGACACAAGCCACCCCGCAGCATTTTGCCCTGCGTAGCAAATGCCTCGAGCCGCGCCAACACATCACCTCCCCAACGTGCTCCGGACGGCAAATTGCGTCGCGTAGACTGAAAAAAACGACCTAAAAATGCCGTTATCTTTTTCTTATAGTCTCTAAATACCTGTTGCATAACAGATGAAGTACGAATCGGTGGACCGATGGGGATTCGAACCCCAGACCCTCGCGTTGCAAACGCGATGCTCTACCAGCTGAGCTATCGGCCCTAAATTCCGTATTCAAGTTTCAAAATACTATCAATCACTGACCAAAAAGTCAATCCAATAGCCTCGACCAAAAAACACCCCTAACTCTTCAAAACCAGTACCGAGACTGCGATCAACGCCGCCGTATACAAAAAATGAATCCGCCACCGCTTTAATAAATTCAAAAAATAGAGTCCGGCTATCAACGGAAAGGCGATCAACACCAGTGGATTCCGCCAAAATCGCCGCTTGGTAGCCTCCCACAATGCCTTGGCGTCCCCCGTAGACGGTATAGCGTGTAAGCCAAGGGCAATGCCGAGCCACAGGAACAGAGCATTATGATAATCAAGATAAGGCGCCTTTATTCCGGCAAACAGCACCATGGCTACAATAGTATTGGCGATCAAAGGCCCAAATGACACGAAAATATGTTGATAAAAATACCGCGGCTCATCATGCTTCACATACCCCGCCAGCTCGCCGAACTGGAATAATTTTATTTTGTAAATTTTCACCCCGGCCAGCCAACAAAAAAACGCATGCCCCAACTCATGCATCGCTACCCCCGGCGCCGTAAGTAATTCGTAAATGTAGTACATCATAGTGTAAATTTTCAATTTCTAATTTCCAATTTTCAATGTTGGAATTAATTAATTTTAAGCTAAAAATATTGAAAATTAAGACATTGGAAATTGTTTGGAAATTGTATTTATTGACTGAAAGGAAACAAATTGAGAATTGTATTTATTGACCCAAGGGAAACAAATTATAACAACCAGTATCCACCACTCCATCGCCAAATCATTTTTAAAATACGGCACATCCAATAGTCCATGCGCCAAGATGACCGCCAAAGCCGCTAGCAACCCCGCCCCGATGACTCGGTCGCTCTGACGATAGATGCGATACGCAATCAGCGATATATACCCAAAAATAAACCCAAACGACAACATCCCAAACAACCCCGTCTCTGTCCAAAAATTCAAGAAGATATTATGCGGATAAATAATCCGCTCCATCTGCTTCGGGTTATAAAACGGCTTCTGAATCTTGCGGAAAAATTGCCGAATCCCCGTACCCAGCACAAAATGCCGTGGCGACTGCGTTAAATAATCGATCGAATGACTCCACAGCCACAACCGATTCCCCCCCGACTGATAATGCAGCGGCAACGCCCGCGGCCACAATACGACTGCCCCCAACAACACGATCCCCGCTGCTACCACCGCCAGCGCGCTTTTTTTATACCCCACCAAATAGGCAAACAACGTAGCGCCGATTGCGAGCCCAGCAAACCCGCCCTGCGACCGAGTAAACAGTACCGCTACCAAAGCTAGAAGCGTTATTATCGCTATCAACCCTAATTTCCAATTTCTAATTTCTAATTTCTTCCTCCCCTCAGAAATCGTCTTTTTCCAGATAAAAGCCCACATCAACATTATGATTGGACCTAAGTAGAGCGCCACCGCGTTTGGCGAACTAAAAAACGCCGTCACCCGCCGCGTGGCCGGATTCGTCCACTGCTCGGTAGCTATCCCCCACCCCGTAAACTGCTGGACAATGGCGTACACGCTAATACTCACCGTAGACAGAGCCAAAAACCAAACCAGATCATTCGCACAAATCCCCCCTTGAGGGGGGCGCGGGGGATGTTCGCTCCCTCCCCTTCCCACGGGGAGGTTAGGAGGGGTTTGCCGTCCGCTAAGACCTATCAAAATCACAAACAACACCATCGGCTCCAAAAAATATGCCCGCCATTGCCCCAGCGATGCTACTGCCATATCACTCACCCAAATACTCCCCAGCGACGACAACAAAAAAATCACCATTGCCAGCGCAAACCAACGATGCTCTTTTAGAAAGTTGGTTAATACCGGCCAACCGGTCCGAGCATAAAATAGCAACCAACCCAGGCTGATCGCCCCAAAACCCAATTCCAAAACCGTCGCAGGCAGTGGCCCGATATTAAATCGGATTAAATACGTCGGCAACGACAACACAAACAACCCGACCGCCAAACGCGCGTTCAATTTCATCAAAAACACCAGTGCCAAAAAATATAATCCGATCAATAATAACAACATACAAATTTTCACCACTTAAAGGTGCTTGTCCGAACCAAATACTCCATCCTCAAAATCGCGTACGCCACAAATTCATTCTGAATCGTCCCATCAATCGCCATTCGCGCCGCTATTTTTAAAGGAAAAAATTTCCGCTCCAAAATATCTTCTCCCGGATCACTTGGCAACGGTGATTTATAAAGACCGGTCGCCACAAAAGCATACACATCCCAAATAATTTTGTCCGATGCGGAACTTTTCTTTAAAAGCCGCAATCGCCCTGCCGCGTACCCCGTTTCTTCCCTCAGCTCGCGCTGGGCTGCTGCCCGGGGCAACTTTTCTGCTACATCCATTTGTCCAGCCGGCAAACCCCATTCCACTTTATTGTTCAAAGATCGCCGCTCCCTGATAAGCAACACGTCTTTTTTCTCATTAAAGGCGAGAATATTCACGCTCGGCCGCCTCACACAATATTCAAAGATAGTTTTCGTCCCATCCGGTAACACCACTGGCCGTTGAGTAACAGTAAAAATTTTCCCCCGATAAACTGTTCGAGACAAACCTAACTTTAGCTTCTTCATAATAATAAAATCCGTGTAATCCAATGCACAATCCGTGTAATCCGTGTTTAATACCGATAATGCCCCGGCTTGAACGGACCCGTCACCGACACCCCCAAATACTCCGACTGTTTCTTGGTCAACTTCGTTAACTTTACCCCCAACTTTGGCAAGTGCAGTCGCGCCACTTCCTCATCTAACTCTTTCGGCAATATATACACCTTGCCGCGTTCATACTTTTCCGATTCAGTCCACAGCGCCAGTTGCGCCAACACCTGATTCGTAAATGATGTGCTCATGACAAAACTCGGATGCCCATGCGCATTCCCCAAATTCACGAGTCGCCCGCGCGACAACAAAATCAAACACTTTCCATTCGGCCAAATAAATTTATCTACCTGCGGTTTAATATTTTCTTCCTTAATGCCTGGTTGGTTGGTCAGCCAGGCTACATCAATCTCGCTATCAAAGTGACCAATATTACACACGATCGCCGCGTCTTTCATCTTAGCCAGATGGGCCCCGGTGATCACATCACAACATCCAGTGGCCGTCACAAAAATATCCGCAATTTTAACCGCCTCTTCCATGGTCGTCACTTCATAGCCTTCCATCGCTGCCTGCAACGCGTTGATCGGGTCGATCTCAGTCACCAGTACCCGCGCCCCAAATCCATGCATACTCTGCGCGCAGCCTTTTCCCACGTCACCAAACCCAGCCACCACGACCACTTTTCCCGCGATCATGATATCCGTCGCCCGCTTGATCCCGTCCGCCAGACTTTCACGACAACCGTATTTATTATCAAACTTCGACTTCGTCACCGAATCATTTACATTTATCGCCGGCGGCCCGAGCGCACTCTTCTCCATCATCTGGTACAGACGATGCACTCCCGTAGTCGTCTCTTCGGAAATACCTTTGATGTCCGGCAAAAACTGCGGATATTTTTCATGCACCAACACCGTCAAATCCCCGCCATCATCCAAAATCATGTTTGGACCCTTACCACCTCTGAATTTTAGACTCTCTTCCACACACCACCAATATTCCTTCTCCGTTTCCCCCTTCCACGCGAACACTGGCACACCCGCCTTGGCAATAGCCGCTGCCGCGTGATCTTGGGTAGAAAAAATATTACAACTGCTCCACCGCACCTCCGCCCCCAGCGCAACGAGCGTCTCGATGAGCACCGCCGTTTGAATCGTCATATGCAAACACCCGGCAATCCGCGCCCCCTTGAGCGGATTTTTACCCGCCCATTTTTTACGCAAAGACATCAGCCCCGGCATTTCCTTTTCTGCCAAAACAATTTCTTTCCGTCCCCACACTGCGAGCTTAATATCAGCTACTTTATAATCAGACATACATTAAAATTTTCAATTTATAATTTCCAATTTTTAAACAATTTTCAATTATTTAATTTTCAATGCTGTGTGCTTGAGGCAATTTTATTAAAAATCAAAGTCAATTCGTGGGCCTCTTTCCATATAATTCGTAATTGGGGTTTTGTTTTTTCTTCAACTTCAGCCAACAGCTCAATCCAATATTTGGTCTCTTGTATTTCTTTTTTGCAAATAAAAATTTTGTTTATAAAATCCTTTTTTGAACTAGCGCCATTGGCCTCAGCATAATTCGCTCCAACGCTAGTAGCAGAACGTAATAATTGATTAATAATATTACGGTTAAGTTCATTAATTGAAACGGTCTTTATTAACCGAATAATATTCTTGCTAAAATTCCTGGTACGCCCCTCCAAATCATACTCCATAACAATTTAAACTTGAAAATTGAAAATTAAATAATTGAAAATTGTTTGGAAATTAAAAATTGAGAATTGGAAATTCCCAATTCTACCTCACCCGCTGCGCCCCGTGCTGCGGCCGATGCGGCGCAACTGGCTTGCGCTTCTTCGGTGTATCGCGCGTAAATTCTTCTTTAAAAATCCGTACGATAAAAAAACTACCGATTACCGACATGAACCCTACTCCGATAAATAACAACCGAAACGACCACTCCTCCGCGATATACGCGCCCATCGCTGCGGCTGCGGCCGTCGCGAGACTAATCGTAGTGTCATAGATTCCCCATTCATACCCCTGTCGATCTCGGTTCATAAACCGGGTAAAAATAATCCGCCAACTAGGGAAAGACAGCGCGCTGCCAAGCCCATACATAAACTGGATCAGATACAATTCCCATAATGTCGTCGCGAACGCGTACCCAAACGGCACCAATGATATCAAGAGCGATCCCACGAAAAGAGTTCCAAGTTCGCGCCGATTACCGCGATCCTCATCGTCCCATTTGCCGACCAATATCTGAAAAGCCGCCTTGGTAAACAGCTGGATAGTCAGCGCCATCCCGACCGAGGTCAACGTCGCCCCTTCGATCCCACGCACAACAAACACTGCGAAAATCGGCTGGAGCAATCCAAAGCTGCCGATGATAAAAATATCAGAAACAATCAGTGTGCGTAAAACCTTGTGCATTTTCATAGTCTGCTAAAGTGTCCTATTTTCACCATTTCAAATTTCTCCCATACGTCCGCATGTACCGCTCCTCAAATTCTTCGGTGGTAAAACGATGCGCCTGCGTGCCATACGTCTCGATCGCGTAACTCGCCGCCACACTCCCTACCTCGGCGCACGTTTGTAAATCCAAGCCTCTTTGCAAGGCGGTAAAAAAACCCGCCCGATACGCGTCACCCGCTCCGGTTGGATCGTCACAGGATTGCGGTGGGCACGAGGGCACGACGACTGGCTCGCTGTCCCTGGCCGTCACGATCGAACCTCGCTCTCCCAGAGTCGTTATCAATACCTCGGTATTTTTGAGCATTTCATTGCCGTCCCAGCCTGTACGCTCTTCCAATATTTTCATCTCGTAGTCATTACCGATCACCGCGTACGCCTGGCAAATCAGGCTTTTTAATTCAGTCTCGCTAAAAGCCATAATTTGCTGACCCGGATCAAATATGGCCTTGATTCCCAATTCTTTGGCCTGCTTTAAATGCTGAATCATTACTTCACGATACGTCGGACTAATCAAGGCCAATTCCGGGCGCGGGGTTATGGTACTGAGGGCAATCTCTCCGGCGCTCGCGAGCGGTCCTGGAAAAAAAGCATTGATTTGATTGTCATCCCGGTCGGTTGTAATATACGCTGCTGCTGAAAAAATCGCCGGGTCTTGAATTATATGATCGGTAGCAATTGCTAACTGGTTGAAATGCTCAATATACTCACCGCCATCTTTTCCCAATGCCGATACTACCAGCGGTTCAGCGCCCAACAACTTCATCGTGTAAGCAATATTACCCGCCGTACCACCCAGAGTCTGCACCAACTTCTCCACCACAAAACTCACGTTCAAGATATGCAGCTGCTCCGGCAAAATATGATTTTTAAAACTATCCGGAAAATCCATGATATAGTCATAGGCGAGCGAACCGGAAATAAGGATAGACATAACTAAAATTAAAAATGCAAATCTCAAAAATCAAAACCTGTAGCTGTTAGACTAACAAAACCAAGCAGATTTGTCTAACCTAATTTTCCAAAGGAACTCTTGTCAATCAAGGTTAAAACCGTTACCATAAAATACAAATTAAGTAATTCACCTTAGTCCAAAGTCCAAAAACGAAAAAACTTAATTCATTTGAACCCATATGAATCCAGAGCGCCGGACCTATTCACCTGAGCAATCTCAGGTCTCCATCGCCGAACATTCCGAAACCAAAGAAATAGGCCCGGAGCAGCAGCACCCTGCCGCCCTCCTATTATTACAACTACAGCGAGAACTATTTAATAACCCAAATAATGTTACTGTCCTGGAGCGGCAATTGTCACCATATCTTAGCGCGCAACAATATCGTGGCGTTAAAAAAGGAATAAAAAAATTCCGCCGCCTAACCGCTTGGGCCGAACAACAAGAACAGCGGTTCATTGACGTTCTTGCTGAAAAAGTAAACACCCAACAACTTCGCCCTGCCCAATTGCAAGAAGCTTTGGGAGCATATATTTTCGAACAACACACTAAAAAACAACCCTCCGGAAAAATCACCTTAACCAGGCGTGGATCGCTTTTCTTTTTACAGTGCCTACAGCCCCGCGATGCAGCAGCTTTTGCCGTGGGAACAAAAAAAGATAAAACCAAAGAAGAAGAAAATATTAAAGATTATGCTGAAAGCGCAGTGGCTTTCTTTAAAGCTGGAAAATTTTTACGACCCCTATTTATTGATACTATTGTAAGCAGTGAAAAAAAACATGGGAAATAAAAAAGACCGTGAAGAATATCTCAATCATGAAGAACAACATTTTATCAATGGCACTATCTTTAATTCATTTCGCGACATCGAAACTTCAACAGAAACATCAAAAGAGCGTTCAAAAACAATTCGCTCCCAATTCACGACTTTAGAGGGGGGGATGGCAGCCAGAGTTCTACGCGAAGTAAAAGATGAGTCTCTGGCCATGATACGCGGGGTACGTAATGAAAAAGACACCGCTCTGTTTTTAAATGAACCTTTTGAAAGCAAAAATACAAAACTCGGACTAAAGTGCCAAGACTTTATCTATGGCGAGGACATTAGAAAACTCAAATCCGAGGAAACGGAAAAATTACGTCTTTTGATGCTGCATATTAGTATGGCACTTCCGGGAGTCTACCGCTTATTTACCACGCCGCTAGAGCGCCACTTTCTAGTAACCCATCTTTTAACTATTCCCCTCGTTGAATTTCCTCGTCAATTACGCCGTCTCGCTAATTTTTATAAACGCAAATGTGCAGACAGCGGAAAAACCATTGGCGAAATTATTCAACTTGAAAGTCGAAGTTTATTAAAACAAACCGCTTAATGTTATATTCCAATTCAACCCGTCAACTTATTCTGTCGTCACATCAACCATAGCCACAGTCGTCGGAGGTGGTGGCTGATCTGGTTTCTTTTGTAGCTCAATCGGGCGCAATGCCCGCAAATAATGCGTTTGCTGTGCTACCAGCTGCTTACCGTGCTTTCCCCAATTAGCTAAAGCTTTTTCTTTACCGACATATTCCCAGTGCCAAGGCTCAATGGTAACTGTCGGCCACCAATCATGGCGTATTGCCGGTGGCACCTTGGTCGAGTCCACGTCAATTTTCCATTTTCCATCAACTTCTACTACTTCACCACCCACCATCCAGGCGTAAAGCTCCCGGCTGTTTCCTTCTCGCCAATCAACTGTTTTTCCTCGTAAATGAGACGGGTGCTTCTCCGGATTAGCCGCCCGACCAGGACCATATTTTTTGAACAACGCAACCTGGCGAGCTGGTGTTCGTAAAGCTTCATTGGCATAAATATCTGGTATTTTTTCTTTCAATTGGTCCACTGTAGCATCTTGTTCATACTCTTGTTTAAGAGCCATCATGGCAGCATAGGCTGCTTGGCGTAACTGCAAAGGTATCTCCTTATTGGCGCTGTTTACACCTACAAAATTAACCAGATCTGGAAACCGTGGTTTCTTCTCTTTTTGACGATGTTCGTGCCTACCGGGTTCAGACTGCTTTCTTGCCTCGCCCACACTCCCCGCGCCCGTTAACAAAGCCAAACTTAACAAAATTTCTTTGCGCATAGCCTCTGGAATAATAAATGAAATCGACTATTTTTATATCTTATCATCTAATGAATCTTAACGTAAACCCGAGGTGTTAACTAAGCCTTGCCTTGACATTAGTCAAAAATAAACTACTATGCTCTCCAGAGTTGAGGCCATTCACACTTTAATCAAAAATATGACGACTATTACCGGCCTTGTCCTCCCCGGCCACGGCCACGGCGCCACCACCGGCGCCCCGACCGCCAACCTTGACCTGTCCCTGGCCAAAAATCTAGCGCCTGGCCTCTACTCCTGCCAGGCCATTCTTGAAAATAAACCGGTTCGCGGTTTACTTTATTATGGTTATAATTCTTTAACTAAACAAGATTGTTTAGAAATCCATTTCCTCAACTTCTCCGGCGACCTCTATGGCCAGACCATTACCATCGAAATAAAAAAATTCCTTCGCCCCGAAAAAAAATTTAATTCACTCGCGAAGCTCAAACAACAAATTAACAAAGATCTCAAAAATTCGCCTGCTTGACACTGCAACAACAAACAACTATACTGACATAATTACGAACCGATAATGAGTCTTCATATATGTCAAAAACTTCTTCCTTAGAATGATTTTCCGCACGTCTCAGTAGTAAGGATGGCAAAAGAAAACGGGTCGCTACCGGCGAAGTGCCGATCACCGTAATGAACGCCCTGCCCGCCTCGTCCGTGACCGAGTTGCGCCAAGAGAGCAAAGAAAAGCTCGGTCGCGATCGCCGCGCTGCCAAAATCCTAGAATTGAAAGAAAAAGCTGTGGCGGCGGCTACACAAGTTGACCTGGCACAGCATGATGTTGATCTTATTACCCAACAACTTGAGAAAGCCGAGCCAAAATTAAAAAAACAGCTGGCAGACTCTCTGGCGCAGCTTGAACCAGAGCTGAAGGAGAAAATCGAACTGTGCCAACAGGCGGACGAAGACCTGTTTAACATTGAGCAAGAGGTCGTCGCTGTCGAGCCGCCCCCAGATGAAGAAGAAAAAATCGAGCGAGAGGTCGAAGGGCGCCTTGCCCATACGACCGAACGAGAGCTACGCCTCGCCGTGCGGGAAGAATTGATTTCTTATCTTCCGAAAGACACCTGCCGCCATATAGACGTGGCTCTCTTGGCCGGCACTGACCACGCTGCGCTTGCTAAATATATTCTCGAGGCAGTAAAAAACCACCGCGAACTTCCCGCCGGCATCCAGCAAGTGATTACTGCCGCGCGCGAAAGCAAAATCGACCCAGATCTACAAAAGATCAAGAATGAAGACCTGAAAAAAAGCATGCTGGAGGCGGCTCGCGAAGGCGTAGAGCTTGATGCCGCCGACCTACAGACAGTGGTCGCTGATTTTTTAGAACTTGTCTCCGGCACCAGCTTTGCTGAACGCTCGAGCCAGGATGCTATTTTCTTAGCTGATTTTGCTATACGCAGCGGCGCCCTGTCCGAACCAAAGCTTGATGAACTATTAGCGACCGCGCTCGCGCAACAAGAGCACAACGACCGAAGCTATTCAGCAAACAAACATCTGGAATGGCTCCTAAAATACGCTCCCCGTCGCGACTTTTTAGCCGACCAACTAAAGCATCGCTCACTTACATCAGAGGAAAAAAAGGAAGTCCAACTGGAACGGCTAAAAAATAAATTCCACCACCTAGAACAAAGTTTGCGCGATCAGCAGAATAATCTGCACGGCTTTTTTACTTACAGCAATGCTGGCTACTTGGAAGATACCTTTGATAAACAATTAGCTAGCGTTAGTGATCGACTAAGCCGGCTCCACCGGCACCAAAGATCCGATTCTACCAGCCAAGCGTTATATGCCATCTCGAAGCTAATTGAAATTAAGACTAACGATCTAAGAGGTAAAAAAAAGGAACTGACACAAAAAATAGAAACTTTAAATGAAGCAATTAATGCTAAGGCCGAAGAAATTTTTCAACTTGAAAAAAAATCTTTAGTTTTCGGGCGTAAAACCAAAAAAACTGCTCTGGAAGAGCAAAAACAAAAGTTGGTAAAAGAATTACAACTGCTCCAACCACCATACGACGAAGTCTGTGACGAAGAAAGTGGTTTTCAACACCTGGCTAACCGGTGCTCTAATCTATCCCGCTCGAGATACTAAGGGCCTGTCCAATTAAGCTTCTGCCGGCGCGAAGGAAATCAATTTTTATAACACAAAAAGCCAAATCACTCCCGCCAACACAATCCGATACACCCCAAACAACCTGAGCGAATTTACCTGCACAAACGTCACCAACCACTGCACCACCACGAGCGCCACCACAAACGAGGTCACGAACCCCACGCTTAGTGGCACAAACCCACCACCGCTAAACAGCGTGTCATAATTTTTTAAGACATCGAGTCCGCTCGCCGCCAGCATAGTCGGTATCGCGAGCAAAAAAGAAAATTCCACCGCCGCCTCCCGACTGGCCCCCACCACTCGCCCCCCGATGATCGTGGCCGCCGAACGTGACACCCCCGGAATCATAGAAACGGCCTGGCACAATCCGACAGCGAACGCTTGCTTATACGACAACTCCGCCACTTTTTGTCCTGCCTCGCCGGCAGACTGGTCAGCCTTAGCGCGTTTTTCCGCCCATTTTTCAAACAAAATAATTGCCACTCCCCCTATAGCCAGCGCCCACATCACCACTATCAAATTTCCCAGCAAATACAGCTTGATTACTTTATAAAACAAAAGTCCCCAGACCGCCGTTGGCAAAAATGCCACCAACACTTTTTTTACCAATCCAAAATCGATCAGCAGCTTTCGCCCATACAACACGATCACCGCCCCGATCGCTCCGAGCTGTATCACCACCTCAAAACTTTTCATGAACGCCGAATTCGGCACATGCAACAAAACCCCCGTAAGAATCAAATGCCCCGTCGAAGAAATCGGCAAAAACTCCGTCACCCCT
>CAZXIF010000154.1:0-23020 GCA_964640395.1 uncultured Gammaproteobacteria bacterium
GTGATGGGATTACAGCGAGTCAGGGCTTGAAGTAACCTGTTTTGCCATATTAAATACCGCCACCATTATTTAGGCGGTTTTTTTATTTTCAAACCCGCGCGAATGGTTCGAGCGCAAAAGCAGATCGGCCAGGTATTAGAAAAGTATTGTCAAACACCTAAAAGCGGATCAGTTTTTCTTTTACTTTAGCCAAAATTTTATAATTTTATATTGTTTCGTATTTTGTGGCATACTTTTGACAAAATTTATATTTTCAGGCTATACTTAAGGTACCTTTTTACTTATCCCCATTTTTTATGGAAAAAGAAACGACCCTCAATGAGCTAATGGAATTTCTACAAGAAAACATGGTCACCAAAGGTGAATTTAACATTTTTCGTGATGAAATATATAGTTTTAAAGATGAGATGTATAGTTTTAAAGATGAAATGTATAGTTTTAAAGATGAGATGTATCACTTTCGTGATGAGATGTATGATTTTCGTCGTGATGTGGCCGATGATTTTGTTTCGCTAGGCAATGAACTCGTGAGTATCAAAGAACGATTATCAAACTTAGAGAAGCGCACCATCGAAGATACCGATGCTACGGCGCACGATGTTTTGGAATTACGTAAACGAATCACCCTTCTAGAGGAGAGAGTAAATGTGCTTCAAAGCGTGCGAGCATAACAGAAAAGACTTTTTTTGAAAACCATCCCGATTTTGTCGGGGTGGTTTTTTATTTTAGATTAGCCAAAATTATGTAAATCTCTCTTGACAAATTCTATAAAATATATTATAATCATGGGTTAGAAAGTCGGGTAAAATACCGATGATTTTTTAACAATTCTTTGAAAATTGAAGTAGAGCTGGCTCCGGCCTGGCGAATAATTACTTTGTGAAAAAAAGTAGTTGTTCGCCAGGAGGGAGCGATTACGCTCCATCCAAAAACAGGAGCGGCTTTGGTAGGCCGCAAAAAAGGAGAGACGACCATGATGAAGAGGCTTTTTTTTGTTTTTGTGATGTTGGCAGGGTGCTATAACCCGACCTTTGTGTCGGGAAAACTCCTATGTGGGGCCGGCGGTGTCTGTCCGGAGGCCTTTTTCTGCGGCACCGACAACAGGTGCTACAGCGAGGCCACCGGCATGCCGGGTACGAGCGACATGGGAACCACCACCGACGGCGGCGTCACCACCGACGGCGGCCAGCCCGACCTGCTCCCGCCGGAGAACGCGGCACCGGGCATCCAGCTGTCATTCGCGGCCCAGGCTGGCAGCCCAGCGCCGATCGCCGGCGGCATCCAGCGCGGCTGGCAGCTGTCGGGCAAGGTCGACGTCGTCGCGTCGATGAGCGACGAACAGCCGCTCGACCAGCTGACCGTCGAGTTCAGGCTCGACGGAAAGGTGGTGAACAGCACCTGCGACAAGCCCGGCCTCTGCAGCGCGCGGTGGGACCTGATCTCCATGCCCAACGAGCCATTGCCACTGCCGGGCCACCAGTGGTTAGTCACGGCCACGGATAAGGGCGGCAAGACGGCCACGGAGACCCTGCTCGGTCGGCGCTCGAAGTGCTTCTCTTTTTCCGTGCCGAACATGGCCGGAAAGTACTGCGCACCGGCGGCGAACAAGTATGGACAGCCTGTCCAGCCGGACGGCATCACGCCGGCCTGCGCCGCACTGGACCTATGCCCGAACTTGGCCCAGTGCGTGGAGAACGGTCTGAGGATGCCCGACGCTTGTTCCAGCACTAAGTGCGGGAACAACGACCTCTGCGACGGCACATAACCGTCGCGCACCTCCCCCGCCTCCCCCGCCGTCACCGTGACGCGCGCATCTTGGGGAGGCTCAGTTCACCTGCTCGCCCGCCCCTATCCCAGAAGGTTCTATTTGAAAGAACATGGAGCAAGGAACAAAGAACAAGCCATATCACTTGCTCCTTGCTCCATGTTCCTTGTTCATTAACTTAAATGGAATCTGTTGGGAGGGGGCGAGCAGAATATTTTTTGAAAACCATCCCGATTTTGTTGGGATGGTTTTTTTTATTTTATTTACTTCACTGTATCCGTACTCCGGTGGTTTTAATCTCTTGAATCAAGGGGTCGTGTGGATCATTAAAATCAGCTGGACTAAAGCCGATGGGCTCAATCGTGAGACCATGATCCTCCGGACGACGAGCCCACAAATATTGAAGAGCTTCCCAGACATCAGTAAAGTTCGAAGAAATGACACAGACATCAATATCGCTCCAGGCATGAGCCGTGCCTTTAGCATAAGAACCAAAAACATATACCGCCGTGACGGGGAGCTTGTCTTGTTGTAATTGGGCCATGAATTTTTTTACTTCTTCCCGGATAACGGCGGGTATTTTTTTTTGAGCCATAGGAAAAATCTTTTAGCTTCCTTAAAATGAAGCTGCGTATATTCTTTGGTACAGTGTTTATAAAACATCATTTTTTCAGTGTCATACCGTCCGGCAATATTGAACGTGGTAATTACCCTGAGCTCGGCCACTTGCTCAGGTGAGCAAGAGACCTTGGCTAAATTCGCCAACTTAGGTAAATCATGAATGTATGGAGCCAATTCTTTTGTTTCCAAAATTACCAATCCTTTTATTACCTTTTCCAAAGCAAGATGACAAAAGAATAAGCAGGCATCATAGCGTTTACCTGTCAACAAATATTGAGCGGTTTTCCAACTGCGTTCGGCGGCGGTGTACCAATAGTTTATTTGGGAACCCAGATGAAACATATTGCTATGATAGTAGCATCATAACTAATAAAAATCAATACGGCTCGTGGGTATGTCCCGTTTTAATCATACGGAGCGTGCTGGGAGGGGGTGAGCAGACTATTTTTTGAAAACCATCCCGATTTAGGTCGGGGTGGTTTTTGATTAAGCTGGTGGAACATGGACAATTTTCCATTATTGATGCTATCATTGAAAAGATATGAAACTCTGGGATTATACCTTGCTCAAAAACTGGTGCCCGCGCACTGCCGACGAATGGCAGTGGTTTTTGGAACGAAAAATCAATTATGGTGATTTTAAAGGCTTAAAAGCCACGATCGTAAAAAAATATTGGCGGCGACTTCGTCTTGATGAGGGCAAACGACTGATGATCAAAAGCTATTTTAAACTGTATGGCGTTAAATGAAGGACAGCGAGACCTCTCCCCGACCTCTCCTGTTTGACAAGAGAGGAGATCGCGAGTCCGATTTTGAAGTGTGATGTCTATATATGCACCGACAGTGGAAAAAATAATTAACGCGTTCTCAAATTGACAAGCCGGTTTCCCCTGTGCTATCATCAAGTCATTAACTTATTTAGGTGATTTTTGAGGGACGATTACGAACGGAAAAAGGACTGACCGTATCAATGGTTACGCTAACTTCTAGGCTTTTTATGACCTTTGTTCAATTACTTTCGCCACTATCGAAAGCGCGCCAGACCGGACTGACAACCGGCCTCGTTTTATTGAACGCGTAACTGACTGGCTTTTTTCTCATAAATACGTAATCCTCCTCATTAGTCCGAGGATTTTTTTAGTATGAATGTAATTTTTCTCTTCATCCTCAAAAGCGGCTTGGTGCTAGCAGTGGGGGCGGCAATCGGGTATTTTTTGCGCAAGAAACTGGCGCAAGCGGAAGCCAATTCTGTGGAAGCTCGGGCCGAAAAGATGATGATCGAGGCCAAGAATAAACAGCAGGAATTGCTGCTGGAAGCCAAAGAAAAAGCCGTCCACATCCTAGACGAAGCCAAAAAGGAAGAAAAGGTGTTGCGTCAGGAAGTGCATGCTATCCAGGAGCGTTTGGAGCGTCGGGAAGGCATGTTTGATCAGAAATTGTTGGAATTACAAGATAAGGAAAAAATGCTCCAGGAAAAAATCGAAAAAGTGAAGCTAATTAAACTGGAGATCGAGGCGCTCAAAGAACAGCAGGTGGTAAAACTTCAAGAAGTGGCGGCGCTCAGCCGTGAACAGGCGCTGGAACAATTGTTTGTAAAGGTAGAGGAAGAAAAGAAGGTAGAGTTGCTCGGCCGGATTTTGAAATTGGAAAAAGAATCCACCGAGGTATTTGAGGATAAGGCGAAACATATTATCAGCGACGCTATCCAGCGCTGCGCCAGCAGCCACGCGGCGGAAACTACTTCGACGGTCGTTCATATCCCGAGCGATGAGATGAAGGGTCGCATCATTGGCAAAGAAGGGCGCAATATTAAGACGATCGAAAAACTTACGGGTTGTGAAATTATTATTGATGATACGCCGGAATCGATTATCGTGTCTGGCTTCTCGCCGATTCGCCGCCAGGTGGCGCGGTTGGCTCTGGAAAAACTGATTGCAGACGGACGGATCCAACCAGCCCGGATCGAAGAATTTGTGGAAAAAGCCAAACAGGATTTGGCGCTCGATATTAAAAAAGCCGGTGAAGAGGCATTGTACAAAATGGGCATTACCGGTATTGATCCAAAACTGGTCGGCATTGTTGGGCGTTTGAAATATCGCACTAGCTACGGACAGAATATCATGAACCACTCCATGGAAGTGGGTTACTTGGCTGGCCTCATCGCGGCGGAACTGAAACTTGATGAAGCTAAAGCCAAAAAATGTGGGTTCTTCCATGATATTGGTAAATCGGTGGATCAGGAGACGCAAGGCTCTCACCCTCAGATTGGCCATATGATCCTGAAGAAATTCAACATGGATGAGGATATTTGCCAGGCGGCGCTCACGCACCATGATGATAAACCGTATAACATTTATTCGAGCGTGGCGAAAGCGGCCGACGCTATCTCCGGCGCGCGGGTGGGGGCTAGGCGCGACTCCTATGAACAATACATCACTCGTTTGGAAGATCTGGAAAAAACTGCTAGCGCCTTCCCGGGCATTGAAAAAGTCTATGCCATTCAAGCGGGGCGCGAAGTGCGGGTGTTTGTACGCCCCAATGAAATCGACGATTACGCGGCTTACCAACTGGCCAAGGATATTGCCCACAAGATCGAGCAAGAGTTGAAGTACCCGGGTGAAATTCGGGTGTCGCTGATCCGAGAGACGAGAGTGATTGAGTACGCACGGTAAGATGTGGACAAGTTATTCGCTTACTGTAGCGGAAAAAAGTGGGTTGTGGTATAGTAAAATCGTGTTAACTGCAGTAAAGTATAAACTATATGTCGAACAATACCCTATTCCGAAAGGAGGTGACGATATGAACAAAGCAGAATTAGCCCAAGTTTTAGCCGAAAAATTGAACGTTTCCAAACGTGAGGCCGAAGATATGTTGAACACCTTCGTGGAAGTGGTCACTATGACGCTAAAGAAAGATGAAGAGGTAGTTTTGACCGGCTTCGGCGCTTTTAGCGCCAAGATGCGCGCGGCCCGTACCGGCGTCAATCCTCAGAATCCGACGCAAAAAATTCAAATTGCAGCCGTCAAGGTTCCTAAATTCAAGGCTGGAAAAGCGCTTAAGGACGCGCTCAAGTAAAATCAATACAAAGCTAAAAAATTCTCCGCCTGGTCGGGGAATTTTTTTGTTGGGATTAACACGATACACGTATTATGATACACGATACAATTGTATCGTTTTATGTGTATCGTGTATCGTGTATCGTTTTTAATCACTTGATTTTGACAAAAACCTGGCTCTATGATACGCTGTCTTCATTGAATTTTCTTCTTTACACATGAAAGAAACTATCTTCACGGCGGTACAAGTGACTTTAGCAGTGGTACTGATCGTTATAATTTTACTACAACAAAAAGGAGCTGGTTTAAGCGGTGTTTTTGGAGGCTCCAGCAATATCTATAGCACCAAACGAGGCGTTGATAAAATCCTTCATTATGCCACCGTAGTCGCGGCCCTGATTTTCTTTGGGATTGGCCTCGCTCGCCTGGTCTTCTAATATAATTGCAGTGTTCAACCGGTCAGCTCTCTTGTCGTTCCCACGGGGCAGTGGGAATCCAGTGTCGTTTAGGTGATTGTAGATTCCCCCGACTGAGTCGGGGGAATGACACCTTTGAGACTATAAAATCTTCTTCATGAAGCCAACAGCCTTTATTTTATGGCTGAAACAACGCTCGGCGCGACTGTTTTCCAGCCATAATTTTGATAAAAAACTCTTAACCAGGGTAGGCGGACATATTGTCCCGCGCTGGTCGCAGCTCAAGTACTTGGGTAGATTTTTAAATCCGGTTGAGAAAAAAATTGCCGAGGTCTGTTTGATCATTTTAGCATTGTCTATTGTGGGAGTGGGCATTCAGTCCGTACGTGGGCACGTGGTAGCGGCTCCGGCGCGGGGTGGTGATTATAGCGAAGCGCTCATCGGACAGCCGAAGTATTTGAATCCCCTGTTTGCCGGCACGAGCGATGTAGATGCCGATTTGACGAGCTTAATTTATTCGGGATTAGTCCGCTATAGCCCCCAGGAACAAACCATACTGCCTGATTTAGCGGAGAGCTTCACTATCAGCCCGGATCAAAAGGTCTTCCAATTTACCCTGCGACCAAATGTGCGCTGGTCGGACGGTGAACCGTTGACTATTGACGACATACTCTTTACCTTTGAACTAATCCAAAACCCTGAAGTCGGCAGCCCCCTCTTGGCCGCTTTCCAAGGAGTGGTTATAGAGAAGACTGGAGGCAATACGATTACGTTTACGCTCAAAGAGGCTTTTAGTCCGTTTCTCAGCAGCTTGGCGGTAGGCATTTTGCCCAGCCACCTATGGTCGGCTAGCACGCCCCCGGGCACTATCAAACTAGCCAAGAATAATTTGCAACCGATCGGTTCTGGTCCTTGGCAATTTAATAAACTGGCGAAACGCGACCAGAGCGGCGCTTTGCAAAGCTATGTATTGAGTCGTAACCCCTATTATTACGGGCCGGCCGCGCAGTTTGATACGCTCACTTTTAAATTTGTAAATGATTATGAGCAAGCAATCGAAGCTTTGCAAAATAACCAAGCGCAGGTAATCAGTTGGTTGCCTCGGGTCGCGAAAAAAACCTTAGCGGCCAGCACTAACCATTTTTATCCGGTAAAACTGGCTCAATATACCGCGCTTTTTTTTAACCAAACCCAACAACCACTGTTAAAAAAAGATGGGCTGCGTCAAGCGCTGGCTATCGGGATTGATAGACCACAGCTGATCGCGCAGGCTCTAGAGGGCGAGGGCGAGGCGCTCAATTCTCCCCTACTCCCCGGTACTATGGGATCTAGCAGTACGGTACAAAAGATAGAATTTTCTTTAGATAAGGGCAACGCTCTCCTAGACAAATCTTGGTCGCGGGTAGCGCCCGAAGATTACTTTGCCGCTCGCCGCGCCACTCTACTTAAGGAAAATGCCACGAAAAAAACCACCGATTCCAGCGCAGAGGCTACCAGCACGCTAGCTACGGCCAGCTCCACTGAAGCCTTGAGCGACGAAGCGCTGACAGCGAAAGTGCGCGCGGAGATGAACGCTAGTCCGCAACCTTTTTACCGGCAAACCAAGGATGGCGCCTGGTTAGAACTGGTAATCACCACGGCTGATACTCCAGAATACCTCGAGGTCGGGAAGTCCATAGCCAATAATTGGCGCCAGCTCGGGATACGTACTACAGTCGAAACGGTAGCCAGCCGCTCTTTCATCCGCAGCGTGGTAAAACAACGGAGTTTCCAAGTGTTGTTGTATGGTGAAATAATTGGCACCGATGGTGATTTGTATCCTTTCTGGCACTCTTCCCAAACTGATTATCCGGGTTTGAACATCGCTGGTTTTGTGAACCGCAACGCGGACAAGCTGCTTGAAACTGCTCGTGGTACCACGGATGGTACTATCCGGTCAGCTGCTTACCAAAAATTTGCGGATATTATGACGACTGATATTCCGGCCATTTTCTTGTATACACCTACCTATACCGTGGTGGCTGAGCGAGCTATAAAAGGAATTACGTTTGGCCCATTGGCCAAGCCAACTGATCGCTATAGCACCATTCATGAGTGGTATACTAAAACGAAGTGGCAGTGGAAGTGATAGTACCTAGTCCTCAGTACTTAGTCCTTAGCGTGAACGATATCGACGTTGACTGCGGACTGTGTACTAAGGACTCAGGACTAAAAAAAGCGGACGTGGCGGAACTGGTATACGCGTACGTCTCAGAAGCGTATGGCTTCGGCCTTGGGAGTTCGAGTCTCCCCGTCCGCACAATAGGGTTCGCCCCGTCATTCGACGGGGCGTCCGGTCGTATGACCGGACGAGTCCTTCCGTCCGCACCAATTTATATTAGTAAATAGTAATAAGACAATAGACAACAGGGCTTCAATTTCTATTGTCTATTAACTATTTACTGTTGTCTTAATTTTTTCTCATTTTATTTTTATTCTTCATTATTGTCGTAACTCTTACGTTACTGCAACCGTATTAATTCTAACTAACTATGAACGCAACCACACAACCAACCCCGACCCCAGCCCGACCCCACACCCCGTCTCACCAGCCACGCACCCCTCGCCCCCAGATGTATCAGCGTAGCCCCGCGCCACATCATCGCCCCGCGGTGTCCGCGTCTCGACCGATGGCTGCGGCTCGGCCACTCCCTACCCGCGTACCCGTACAAAGCGCGGCGGTGCGTAGTGCTATGGCGCAACCACCGGTCGTCCTCAATAATGAGAAACGATTACGCGTGGCCGTACTTGGCGGTCTCGAAGAAGTCGGTCGCAACTGCACGTTGTTTGAATATGGCGACGATATTATTATCGTTGATTTGGGGTTGCAATTTCCCGAAGAAGATATGCCGGGGATTGACTACATCATCCCGAACATGAACTATTTGAAAGGCAAGGAAAAGAATATTCGGGGCGTGGTAATTACGCACGGACATTACGATCATATCGGCGGCATTCCTCATATCCTGCCGAATATCGGTTACCCCCCTATTTACGCGTTGCCGCTGACCAATAGCATCATCAAAAAACGGCAGGAAGATTTCAAAGATTCCGGTCCACTCAAAATAAATAATATAACAATCAACGACAAACTGCAGCTGGGAGCATTTGCCTTGGAATTTTTCCATGTCAATCACAATATACCTGATTCCATGGGTATCGTGATTCACACGCCGGAGGGTACTATAGTGCATACCGGGGATTGGAAATTCGACTATCAGCCGGTCGGCGAAGCGCCGGCTGATTTGCAACGCATCGCGGACATTGGACGCAGTGGAGTCATGGCTTTGTTATCTGACTCTACGAATGCCATGCAGCCAGGCCACCAAATTTCTGAAAGTGAAATTGGGACCAATTTGGAAACGCTGATTGAAAAAACTCAGGGACGTATCATTATCGGCGTCTTCTCCTCGCTGTTGTCGCGCGTGAAACAACTGATAGAAACTTCGGAAAAGCATGGTAAAGTGGTGGCACTCGGGGGCTTTAGCATGAAAAGCAATGTCGAGATCGCCAAGGAGTTGGGGTATATGAAGTTCAGCCCAAAGACCCTGATTGACATGCGCACGATCGATAAATACCCGCTGAATAAAGTAGTAATCATTTGTACCGGCGCGCAGGGGGAAAAGAATGCCACGCTGATGCGCATCGCGACCGGTGAACACCGCGAGGTGAAACTGGTGCCGGGCGATACGGTCGTATTTTCGTCGTCAGTTATTCCCGGCAACGAACGCACCGTGCAACGGCTGAAAGACACCCTGTACCGCAAAGGCGCGGATGTGATTCATTATGAAATGATGGACGTGCACGCGGGCGGGCACGCGAAAGCGGAAGATGTGAAGCTGATGTTGAGTTTGATCCGGCCGAAATATTTTGTGCCGATCCATGGCAATCATTTCATGTTGCGGCTGAACGGGCGCGTAGCGACGGTGATGGGCTTCCCCAAAGAAAATGTCTTTATCGCGGATAATGGCCAGGTGATGGAATTTCAAAAAGGCCAAGGCATGTTGACCAAAGCCAAGTTACCGGCGGACTATGTGTTCGTGGATGGCCTTGGCGTGAGCGACGAGACCAACGTGGTACTGCGTGATCGCCAAGCGCTGGCGGAAGATGGCATGGTGGTGGTGATCGCGACGGTGGATAGAAAGACCGGACTCCTCATCCAGAATCCGGATATTATTTCGCGCGGCTTTGTATTTTTGAAGAGCAATAAAGAATTGATTGAGGATATTCGTCATCGCGTGAAAAAATTGGTGATCGATTCTGATCCCCTGTCTTGGGCGGATACGAATAATATTCGCAATAAGATTCGGGATTATGTCGGGCAATTCTTGTTCACGAAGACGGAGAAACGCCCGATGATTTTGCCGGTGGTGATTGAGGTGTAATTGCCATTCTGAGGTCGCTGACAAAAACCTCTTCAATAAACAAAAAATCTTCCATAATTCTCAAAAATAAGGGTTATCCACAGCCCTTATTTTTTATTTTTTGCTAATATTAGATGAATTATTGTCAACATTTGTTTACTAATTTAAATTTAGTGTTATACTTCTTTTCATGGTTCAAAGGAGCCTACGGTAAATATGTCCGCCAGGACCCAGCCCGACCGTAGGCTTATTAGGATGCCAGAATGGTGATATTCTGGTGAATCCGGTGGCAAAAGCAGGGAGAAAACCCTGCTATCTCTGTTTAAGAGCGCTTATAAAGAGGCTCTAAAACGCCCAGCAGAGCATCGAGAAATCGAGTCTGCATGGTTTGCCCTCTCAACAGAGGGAGGACGGAGATACTGGCTCAAGGAGGGCGGTAGAGATCACCCTCTACCCCCTGCTTTCCTCAACAGCAGGAAAAAATTATTTTTAAACAAGCGCTTTTTCACCGCTACCTGTGCTCAACAGGTTTTTTTATTTGATTTTTTACCAAAGTCTTTAAGTTGTTTATTTTTACCTGTATACTTAGCTTGGCGCACTCATATAATGATTTATCTATGCCTTTGGCTCACAAAATGGAAACCGTTCCTGATATTCCCTTATCTGAGATGGATACCGGGAAACTGGAAACCGCTCCCATAGTAAAAAAAGATACCGGTGTTGCTTTACATATTGGGAAAGCTTCTGACGAAGAAGCGCTTCTCGCCAAGCAAGAGAAAGATAGAAAAGCCGTTGGTCGGCAAATTGCCGACATGATAAGACGCCTGCCGGAGCGTGTCGAGGGGCGCAGAGAACTGCTCCACCTGATGTTAGCAACCAATGAAGTGTTTGATGGTGTGCTGGCCTGGACAAAAGACCCAGAACGTTTAGGTAGGGATTACCCGTTGTCTATTATTAAAAAAACCAGAGCTGCCATCAACGCTCTTGATCCTAATTTTTTTTCCCGGCAGGAGATGGGAAAGACGCCAGCACAGAGAATTCAAGATGCTGAGATATTTACGCGGATTGCCAAACAGCTCTAAGTGTCCGGTCTCGTTGCCATTGACTTTTTCATCAAAAAAATATAGGATATCAGCGGTTTATTTACTCTGGCCATTTTTTGGTCATTGAAAATTGTCCCCCTCGCGGGGGATCACCCGCCAGGGTGAAAACTTGAAAATTGAAAATTTCCAATTTGGCCCCATCGTCTATCGGTTAGGACATTGCCCTTTCAAGGCGAAAAGACGGGTTCGACTCCCGTTGGGGCTACCAAACGGAAAACGTCAATTTTTTTAGGGGGGCCAGCGACCAAATTGTATGGTGCTTTCCACGAAAAAACGTACTGGCGGTTGTGTAACCGGTGGTGCGAGCCGATGTTTTTAAGAAATGGTGTTATTTCGTCGTGATTGTCGGATTGAAGCAATTTATTGGCTTGGTTAAGGGAAATAATAAAATCCCTGGCGGGTGCGAGCCAACTGTTACCTCGGTCTGAAATTTCCTTAATCCGTTCTTGTAGTTCCACTTTTTGGGTGAGAATTTTTTGTTTTTTGGCAGTATATTCCTCTGTGGATAACACAGCCGAAAGAAAGGCGTCGAGGAGTTTTTCGAGCGTACTTTCAGTCACTGTTAGTTCAGCTTTAATTTTATCAATGACTGTCTGATACGAATTTATATCCTTGATATATTCTGCCTCTAGACTGGCCAATGTCTTTTCTAGCTCGACTTCAGGCAAAGATATTTTTTCTAAATACTCCCGCACTTGCTCGAAAAGCAAAATATCCCGCAAAAATAATTCATTACACACGCTTTTCTTTCTGGTGCATCGATAGTAAACGTACTCACGTCCACTTTTCTTGCGTTTGTATTCGGCCGTTACGGCCGCGCCACACGGGCACTTCATCAGACCGAGAAAACTGAAATGGTGTTTTTTATCCAAACGTGGCTTGCCTTTTTCTTTTAAGACGGTCTGCACTTTATCGAACAACCTCTTTGAGATAAGCGGTTCGTGCTTGCCTTCAAAAAATTCGCCGTTGTATTTCATAAGGCCGAGGTAAAAAGGATTTTTGAGCATGGCGTACACTTTGCTTAACTGGATGTATTTGTTGGATCGGCTGAGCAAATTATTTTCGTGGCACCATGCAGTGAGTGAGGTTACTGTATAAGCGCCGGTGGCATAGAGTTCAAATACTTTTTTGACTAATGAAGCCTTAACTGGATCAACATCAATACCTCGCGTCCTTGGATTATTCAGATACCCCACCGGCGCTTTGCTGGGCCACACGCCATTGCGAATTTTTTGACGCAAGCCGCGTTTCACGTTTTCTCGCAGGTTATCTACAAAGTATTTGGATTGTCCAAACGCAATTTGGAGCATGAATAGCCCTTGCGGCGTTGGTTCGCACCAAAAAGTCGGAAATTTCAGAGATTTTATTATTTTTCGATCTATCATGTGGATGATGCGACCACCATCGACCGAGTTACGGGCGAGACGATCCGGGTTCCACGAAATGATACCATCGGCTTTACCGGCCTCCAGAAATGACACCATTTCGCCGAACACGGTTCGGCCGGGCTCTTTGGCAGTTTTGGCCTCTTGAAAAGAGGCGACAATGGCCATTTTTTCTTTCACCGCGAATTCATGCAGCTCGTGGAATTGCGCTTCGATTGATAACACTTGTCGATCATCATCCTCGGTGGATTTACGGGCGTAGATAACGTAACGCATATATTCGATTCGTTAATACCAAATGGTTAAAATTTTCTTTTCCCCGCCCTTCGCAGGGCGACACAACCGCCAGTACGTTTTTTCGTGGAAAGCACCATACAATTTGGTCGCTGGCCCCCCTAAAAAAATTGACGTTTTCCGTTTGGTAGAGTATTTTAAAGGAAATCCGGACTCGGTGTAGGCCGCCTGCTGGCGGCCCAGGTAGCCCCCAATATTTGTACAAACGACGGCGCGATTTTTTAAAACTGCCAAAGAACCCGTTAAAAACATCGGCTCGCACCACCGGTTTGGAAAAGAAAATTTTATGTTGTCCAAAAATACTTTAAGAGATCACTATACTGAGTACGGCGGCCAACCCGATGAATGGGTAGGGAACATGGAAAAGACAAAGAGATCCATAGTCGAACAGGTATTGAGAGCTGTGAATTTTAAAGCTGGAAGCGCTCCGGTTAAAGTTGTCGTACTCGGTGCGTCTGATAAAAGATACATTCCTATACATAAGAAGGTTTTCACAGATACACTACAACAGCCTATTGCCATGAGGACATTTGATGTAGATGCTGAACACCTTGGCGGCGAATCAGAAGAGATCGTGTTGCACGACGTTACGAAACCTTTTCCTGACGCGCCGTATGCCCTTATTTTTAGCCACGAGTTAATGAAATTTTTAACAGCAGATGAGCAGTTACAGACTATAATCCATTCATATAATGCACTTGATGCCAATGGCGTAGCTATGCATATTTTGCATGAACCTTCGATAAAGGGCACGACCGAGTTAAGGTCGTGGCAAAATCGTGTTAGCCCAGATGATCTTATTGCACAATTGGAACACATGGGCATACCAGTAAAAAAGTTAGTATTTAGTAGCGAAAGCGATGTTGAATGGTTAAAAGAAACTACAGTGATAGTTTTGGGAAAAAAATAATATGAAAAATATTTTTAAAATTTTTTTTCTTATACTTTTAACGGGTTTAATAACAACATTGTTTGTTATATATCATATAAAAATATTAGAAATTTTACGCAATCGCTTCGACGGTTTGGCAACAATATTTTCAGCTTTTATTGTGATCGCAGTTTATTATATAGAGCAAAGAAGTAAAAAAATTAATGCTGCCCGCCTAGTCCTAAAAGAGATTGACGCTGCAATACCTATCGCACAAGAACTTGCCATACATAAAAAATATGATCAAAAGGCGATAGTCATCGCTACCGATAATTGGCCGAATCAAATTCATTTTTTTGCAACAGACATGACGGAGGATGAAATTAAACAAATCAATAAAATTTATTCCAACGGTAGATACATTAATAAGTGCATAGAAAAAGTAGACGAATTTAAGAAAACAGGCCGTGAAAAAATATACCAGGAAGAACGCGATAAACCAGAGAACCATAGTAAGAATCCAGAAGCTATTTTTAATGATCCCGCAGTTGTTAGTAGAGTCGATAGAGTAGGTGATGTCGCTAATGCATTAATTATTTTTGCTGCAGACGCAGCTGACGAGATCAAAGATGCGCAGGGATGGGCAGGGTACCATAAATTGCGTCAAATTGCTGGATTAAAATAACAAGATCACACAATACGGTAGTGCCAAAGAAAAACTGGCCATTGTCAAAGATCACGCCGTCGTTTGTACAAATATTGGGGGCTACCTGGGCCGCCAGCAGGCGGCCTACACCGAGTCCGGATTTCCTTTAAAATACTCTACGACAACCAAACTAATCGGTTTTTTACCCATCATCTCACGGGCGGCCGCAATGGCCGCCCACGGCGTTTTAGGCCAATCATTAATATTTTTTCCCCCACCCACCACCACGGTTTTACGGGTGAGGGCGAGGTTCGACCCAAAGATGGCTTTGGCACTGATCTTTTTGGCAAAAAGGTCAGTAGCCCCAGCGACGTTAAATTCTGCCTCGTTTGTTTTACCGACCAAATAAAAAGAGTTTTTGTGATTTACTTTTTATAAAGGCCCGCCGTTATCTTTTTAACTGCCGGGTCATTAACTGAGTCAATGCCGAAAGATCTTGTTTGGCAGTGGCTATTTTTACAGCTTTCACAAAATCAATACGAGCTACGGAGTGAAAGGGAATAATTGGCAATTTATTTTGTAATAAAAATAATTCTCCCAGCAGGCGCGATACTCGGCCGTTATAATCAAAAAACGGATGCACCCACAAAAAGCGGTGCATGAGCCAAGCGCATAACTCAATTTTTTGTTTGGTGTTTTTGGCGTGCTGTTGGCGTTCGTGGTAGTCCGCTTCCCAATTGCTCATTTGTTCAGCCACCGCGTAAAAATGCGGTGGCTCAAAATGACCAAGCTGAACGTCGTGGGTACGATAGTTTCCGGCATCAGCAAAGAGGTTTAACGCCAGCAGTTTATGTAATTGTTTTACCGTATATTCACCGATCGGTAACTGGCGATAATTACGGAACAAAAATTTTTGGACTTGGATGAGATTGTCCATTATCATCGCTTCAATTTCCTGCACGTTTACTATTCCGAGTGACGTTTCTTTATGACTGACCGACGTTTTAGACATAGCTAAAAACGGATGGTTTTGTAGGTGCCATCTTTAATGAGGTCAAGCGCGTCGCGGTGGTAGCGTCGATAGGCTTCGCGTCGCGAGAAAGGCTGTTCGCGCTCAATCGCCATATTCTCGTAGGCCAGGTCAATAAAAATTTTGACGAAGCGTTTTTGAGTGACAGTAAGTTTGACGGTAGTATTGGAACGCATAACAACTATTATTATTTTTTACGTTGCTAATTTAACACAAAAAATCGCCACCGTCAAACAAATCTAACTCAAGGCGCCGGTGTCCGTCTCCACCGCGGCTTTGCCAATGCCGAGGTCCACCGCTTTGATCCGTTTTTATTATTCGATGATTTCAGCTCGCCATGGCGATGTACGGCACCGCGACTCGATCGGTAACGCGGGGGTGATCGGGCGTGGTGATGTGCTGTGGATGACGTCGGGTAGCGCGGGGGCGCGATTTTTGCTAGTATCAGGGAAGCCGCTCGGCGAGCAAATCGCCTGGTATGGACCGATTGTGATGAATACCGAAGAAGAAATCCGTCTGGCGTATGATGAGCTGGCGAGTGGGGAATTTGTGAAAAAAAAGTAAGCGGTATTGCACTTTTTTGATTTCTTTGTATAGCCTAAAACTCTAAAATCGTTGTGGCACTTGACTATTTATAGGGTTTACAGGCATCATATAGTTATAATTGAGCCACCTCAATAAAATACGTATTTATTTTTAACCATATTCTATATGGCAGGAATGACGAAGTCGGCCTTACTTTCAATGTTGGCCGAAAAAACCCAGTTAAGTAAAAAGGATGTCGGCATGTTTTTCGACACGTTGGCCGAGACCGCTTACAAAGAAGTTAAGAAGAATGGCGTGTTTGTCGTGCCAGGTTTTGGCAAGATGGTAAAAGTAAAACGCGCCGCGCGCATGGGCCGCAACCCAGCTACGGGCGCCGCTATCCAGATCGCTGCCAAGACTGTTGTTAAATTTCGCTTGGCCAAAGCTGCCAAGGAAGCAGTGTTGTAATTTCACTTTAGCAGAAACAAAAAGCGTCCCGAGTGGGGCGCTTTTTTGGTTGTTTAGTTGGCTACTGAATCCGGTGTTCGCGGGGTTGGCGATGGCTTTGTCGAGCGTGAGTGTGGTCGCGAATAGTTTGCGGATTAAGGGGAAGCGACTATAAACGCATACCACTGACGACAGCGGCCACCACGATACTCAGCCCCACTCCCCCGGCTAACAGCATGAGACCCTTGGTACTCGTAGGGGTGGGTTCGATTTTGGTGGAGCGAATATCGCGCGCGGTGGTGGTAAAGGGTCGCTTAAAAATCAGAGTAGAGAAATAATTGAGGCCGTAGTGATAGGCCGTGGTGCACGGACCTTCGACAATCAGGCGGCGACCGGAGCTACTCATGGGCAAACGGAAGGTAAAGACCACATCGCCTACCTGAAACAGGCGGCGCGCCATGTCGGCATCTTCGCCGTAAAATTTGAAATCAGTATTGTAACCGCCGATAGCAACGAGCGCGGAGCGGCGCACGACGAAATTGCCTCCCTGCACCAGCGAACCGATGCGAAAGACAAATTTGTTTAATAGATACCAGGTATAGGCCAGTCCGTAAAAAGGCCAGCGCGCTGCACTGGTGATGAATGATACATCGTAATACACCATGGGACCACTGATGGCTACTAATTTTTCGCTTTTCTCAAATTCGGTAAAAACGGTGGTGAGCCAACCGCGCGGTAGTCGGGTGTCGGCATCAATATTCGCTATCAGCTGGCCCGAGGCGGCGCGAAAGCCAGCGGCGCGCGCCGCCGTGAGGCCTTTGTGTGGTTCAGCGACGACGGTGACGCCAGGAAAGGCGCTAGCGATGGCCCGGGTGCGGTCGGTGCTGGCGTTATTTACGACAATAATCTCCACGTCGTAGCTAGTCCTCGCGACTTCGGCCGCGATGAATTGGAGGCAGGCGCCGATATAGTCTTGCTCGTTGTAGGCGGGAATAACGAAGCTGAGTTTCATAGGATTAACGGATTACTGTCCATTCTTTACTAAACGAGCGGTTACTTATTTTATAGGAGATAAAATTAGTGAGCCAAAGCATAAGCAAACGTGGCCAGCCGATAGCGTGAGCGCGGCGCGAGGTATGGAATACGACCAGGCTTGGTTCAGCGCGAGTTGGGGCTATCCGAGCGAGTCGAGCGAACATGTCGTGGTCTTCCGTGACGGTCAATTGCTCATTGAATCCGCCCAATTGATTGAAACAGTCAGCGCGAATAATTTGACATTCTCCAGAGCCGAGACCGGCCCCAAGCCAATTGTTAGACGCATAGAATAGCCAGTTAACAAGAGTGAATATCACCCTATCGGCCAGAGTTTGATGCCTGGGGAACACTTTTAACCAAGGAATCAAGCCGCCTAACTGCGGATTCGTCTGAAACATATTCAGGAGACGAGGGAACCAAAGATTGATTCTCTCGAATTGCACATCGGCGTCAATAAAAATATACTGTTCTCCGCGGGCCACGGCGGCGCCGGCATTTTTTCCACCCGCAATGTTTTGGCGATGATCGTTGCTCTGTTCGACAACCCGATCAGCATACTGCTCAGCAATTGCCAAAGTTTGGTCAGTGCTGCCGCCGTCAGACACAATAATTTCATACTCCACTACCTTGAGTTCGCGCAAGGAGGCGAGTGTGCTAGCTAGCACCTTGGCTTCATTGAGAGTGGGAATTATGAAAGAAATCATGGGATCAATCTTCGAGCGTAAGGAGATAGGTTTTGACTCGGCGGATGAGGAATACCATGGCGGTCACCACGGCCACTATAAATACGATTTTAAATGAGGGTGGAACCAGTAGGTACACATTGCCAAAAAAATAACCAATACTTAGGAGAAATGCTGTCCAAATCAAGCCGCCCGCCAAGTTCAGAAGAATGAAATTTTTCAACGGGACTTTGAGCATTCCGGCCACGACCAGCATGGGCAGAGCCAAGCCGAAGCCCATCGTCAACTTGGAGATAAACAGTAGTTTGTGATGATGACGGTGAAAACGGTGTTCGAGTTTGGCGATGATCTCGGGGGTGATGCCGAGCCAGGTACCATAGCGTTTCACTACGGTACGCGCGCCGAAGTAACCAACCAGATACCAGCCGATATCCCCTACCAGATCGCCGAGGATCAAGGCCAGGTACATCGGGAAAAACTGTAGTTGTCCTAAACGAAATAAGAAACCGCTCGCCAGCATGGTAAGGGGGCCCTCAAAGATGGCCGCTGCGCCAATGAGTATGTACTTGGAAGCGCCGACCCAGACTAAAAAATGTCCTAACCATTGAGGCATATGTGCCCTAATCTATGCTGCGATAGCTTTTTTAAACTCATACCATTATAACTGCGGGCGGTGGTTCTGTCCACGGGAGTGACCGGCAGTAACATTCTTTGCTTAATCGTGTATACTATACTAAAAGGTCGAGTAACTTATTTAATTTTAAATTATCAACTTAGCTATTTTCAATCAAAAACTATGCTTAACAAATTTATTGGTAGCGTCCTAATCCTTTCGTTTCTCTTGATAGCGAGCCCGACTTTGGCTGCTGTAGAAGGAAAAATGATTCGTAAATCAAACAACGCGGTTGACGTGGCTTGTGTAGCCAAAGCGGTTGACGCTCGTGAAACCAGTCTTAGTGGAGCATTTAGTACCTTTGCTTCGACTCAATCAACCGCCTTAGCTACGCGCAGGACCGCCCTAACCATGGCCTGGGCTTTGACTGATACGACCGCTCGAAATACGGCTATTAAAGCAGCTTGGACCGCTTATCGCACGACTCATCGCGAGGCAGTAAAAACTCATGCAGCGGCAGCGCGCAGCGCTGAATCGGCGTTCCGCACAGCAGCCAAAGCTTGCAAAGGTGGCGCCTCGGCAGCCGCTACTCCGGCGGACAGTAGTTTATCGGCGCAATAAAGCGTAAGACTAATTAATTTAAAATCCCGACCGCTTGTTTGTGGGAGTCGGGATTTTTTATTTAATGATTTTGTAATTTTTGATAGACAAAAAAATGAAGGCGTGGTACGGTCACATTACTCTTGGTACCATACGTATAATAAAAAAAATCGTAACTATTCAGTTATTTCCCAAATCCCCCCTTGAGGGGGGCGCGGGGGATGTTGGCCAACGTTTTTACATCTCCCTACCCTCCTCAAGGAGGGAATTAACGATGAACAGGAAAGAACTGAATAGTTACAAAAAATCGTGTTCTTTGACAAAGGCACCTATGCCGTTGTTAAGAGGTCGTCAGCTCAATTGAAGCTGGCGTTTTTTTAAAAACGGCATTTTCGCCGAAAGATGAAAAAGGAAGGAGGCTGGCCATGACCACCACCGAGCGTTCGAGTTTTTTTGTGCCCAACACCGACACCGTCAGCAAGGTGGCGGCCATCCTCGTCCGCCAGCCGACGCCGTGGATTCTGATGACGCTGTTCATCATCCACGCGGTGGCGTGGGTCGCGATTCCCCACTGGACTCACGCCCCCAACCACTGGGGTTGGACCATTTTCTTGATTGCCACTCTGAAGTTTTTTCTGGAGTGGATCATACACGGGAATGTCCAGCATCCAGCGCGTGGGGTACTGATCTGGGTGCGGCGCATCATGCCACGCGGCCCGGCGCAGGGCCACAGGCGGCACCATGCCAACCCGGCGGATCTGGAGGAGCTTTTCTTCCCCAAGCAGACGACCTTGGCTGCGCTCCTGGCGGCCTGGATCGTCTACGGCCCCTTCTGGCTGATAAGCCCACGGGTGGCGTTGGCCGCGATCACCTACGCCATTGGCAAGGCGTGGTGGATCGATGTGATCCACTTCGTGATCCACACGGAGTGGAAGCCATGCGGACCATTCGGCTGGCTCATCCGGCGGTGCCAACCCCGCCATGGCCAGCACCACGGCTACGGGAAGCTGCTCGGCTTCGCCAAAGCCGGCAACGCCGCCATGTGGTTGGAGCTTACCAGCGCCTGGGCGCTGGCCGATCACCTCTTCGGTACCACGGGCGAGGTTCCGTGGTGGAAGAGCCAGGAGTGGTGGGCTCGTTGGGCGGACTTCCGCCCAGTGTGGTACTGACCCCTCCTCCTTGGCCGGCTGCGACTGAGTATCGCAGCCGGCCTCGCCCTCCCCCTTTTTTTTTATCACCATTGTTTAAGACAAGTCATCATAAATGTGCTATTATATAATTGTACAGTTTTTTAAAATAAAACTTTTAATTCTTAACTTCAAAATTATGCTCAAGAAATATATCTTGACCATTGGAGTGGGATTCATGGCGCTCGGCCTTGGACTCACTCAGGCCCAGCCGGCACAGGCATTTCAATTGTCCTTGCCGAATTATTTAAAGGCCATTTGGCCAGCCAAAATGACCGTGGAAGCGCAACAAGGCGGCACTTTTGGTCCACCTCCCGGTGGTCGAGGCGGAGGAGGGGGAAATACTTTTGGCCCACCACCTGGTGGGGGGGTGGTAACCCGGGTCCAGGAAATCTAGGCTCTGGTAGCAATAACCCCGGTGGTCCGGGATCTGGTGGGGATAACCGCGGTAATTTTGGTCCGCCACCCGGCGGAGATGGTGGTAGCGGGAGAGGCACCTTCGGACCTCCACCAGGAGGTGGTGACAGTGGCTTCGGCAATCCAAAAGGAGATAGTCGTGGCAATCCAGGAGGACCAGGCCCGCAAGGTGACAACCGAGGTCTGTTCGGTCCGAATACAAACGATCGACCAGGTGGTAGACAGGATGATCCAAATTTATTAAAAAAATTCAATGATTTTGGCGATCAAACTGGTCGAGATCTTGAGCGGAGTGAACGGTTTTTAAAAAATAAACAACAACAAGGATTCAATCCTAACCCACAAATGGAAGAAAAAATGCGAGCCACTAAAGGAATGGTGGAAAAATTAAAAGAAGCTGGTTCGCTCGATGATGTAGCCAATATAGATAAAGAACATGTTGAACAAAATTTACAAGAAATAAATGGCGAAATGCAAAATAGTAAAGAGCAAGAGCGCCAGAAAAAAATGCAAGAGCAACAGCTCAAGCAAATGAAGAAACACCTTGATCAGATGGAACAACAAGTAAAACAATTTGAAAGAATTCTGACAAAAATTAAGGTTACTCCACCAGCCAAGCTGACCGAAACAATTGCTAAAATAAAAGAGATTATCGCCAAGGCGCGGGCAGCTACGACGATGGACGAGTGGCAAGCAGCCGGTGTGGAAGATATCCGTGATTTGTTTGATTCGTTACAAGAAAGTCGCGGACAACTGGAGATGCTCGCTCGCTGGCCACAAACACTCAAACAAGTTGATGTTCAACTAAAACGATTAAATAACGAACTTGCTAAAGCCAAAAAAATGGTTACTAAGGTTAGCAAAGATATTGATTTGACCAGCACGTATAGCAGCTTTGAAGAAGTGGTTGGTAAGTTAAAATTGGCCCGCGACAACGCCGTAGCTAAAGTTGAAGCCGGCGCAGCAGAAGAAGCCTTCCAATTACTCCAAGATGACTTTTTTGGTCAGCTGGATGATATCTTTAAATACCAGCGCACGATTCAGATGATGAGTAATCTGGGTAAGTTTAAAGCTGAATTCCAGCGGGGTGTGGCACAACTAGATAGGCGGATTAAAAAATTGGAGCGTAATAAAAAAATTGACGTAACGGAAATCAGACAACTGCAGGCTGACGCCAAAGTTAAAGGCGAGCAAATTATCGACATACTTAAAGCCGGCGGAGACCTTGATGAAGATACCATTTTTGGTTTAATGCAGGAAATGGAATCACTCCGATCAGAAATTGAAGCGAGCCTCAATGAATTAGAGGGTGATAACAGCGCTCTACCATGGAACCAAGGTAAGCAACAATTTGGTAATGTAAATTTCCAAGTGCCCACTGGATTTGGCGGTGGCAACCAGGGTGGCGGACAAAGTTTTGATGGAGGCGGAGAGACTAGCATTGGAGTTGGTGGTGGAAATCGCGGTGGTGGAGGAGGGGGAAAAACAATCGGCTTCTAAAAAATAAATCCACAAAACCCCGCCATCAGGCGGGGTTTTGAAATTGCCAAAAAAAATATTTTATGATAAGTTATGGTCGCTTTAGCCCGGGCATGGTAGCGCCCGCCTGAATGAGTCTTGCGGGCAGGTTCGGGCGGGGGAGCACGTTGAATAGTTGTAAAACAAAATTTGTCAGGGTAGCTCAGATGGTTAGAGCACGGGATTCATAACCCCGAGGTCGGGAGTTCGATTCTCCCCTCTGACACAATTGAGTAGTTAGTAATTAGTAGTTTGTATTTTGGATAGAGGAGTGTGAATTTACGTTTATATTTTGTCCAAACTACAAATTACACGCCCTAATTACAAATCGCCAAAAACATTCACCAATCTCAATCTATTTTCATGTTTGACTTCCAAAATCTTGAAGTCTATAAAAAAGCCAAAG
>CAZXIF010000155.1:0-4799 GCA_964640395.1 uncultured Gammaproteobacteria bacterium
ATCCGTATAATACTCCGCGGTACACGCACGAAGAAATACTTCGAATTTTCCAGGTTAAAGCCCGCGCCCTTATCAATTTTATCGCACGGGAAAAACCAGCGGTGTTAATTTTTCCTAATATCGGCGGCATTGGTGCGTTGCTCCTCTACGAAATCTCCAAAAAGAAGGGGATAAAAACTCTGGTAGTATCACCGGCAATGGTACAAAATCTCTATCTGTTTTCTGAGACGTATGATGTGTTTACCGACGTTAATACCATATTCGAGCGCAATATGGCCGGCGGCACCAATCGGCGCCATCAACAGCAAGCCGAAGCGTTTCTGAAAGATTTTCGGAACAAACCCCAAACATACCATCCGCTCATCACTCGCGCGCAACAACAAACCGGCCGGTGGCGGCAGCTGCAATTTTTGGCGCCGCGCGCGCTCCTGCGTTCGTTGCGCTGGTTTGTACACGTGGTATACTATTTTATTACCGAACACAAACATCATGACTACTCCTTTGCCATGCAGCCGTGGTCCTACCTAATCGATAGAATAAAGCGCAAGACCCGCAACCTAATCGGCAACGCTGATCTTTATGATCCCTATACACCAGAGGAAGACTTTGCTTTTTTCCCCCTGCACATTGAGCCCGAGGTCTCGACTTTGCTCCAGGCGCCTTTCTTTACCGATCAAATTAATCTCATCCGCCAAATTGCCCGCTCGCTGCCGGTCCACTTTAAGCTCTACGTGAAAGAACACCCGCTCATGGTACCATACCGACCACGACGCTACTATCGAGAGATCAAAAAAATTCCTAACGTTAAGTTAATTAATGCATCCACGAGCAGCTTCGATATCATCAGCCACGCCAAGCTTATTACCACGATTACCAGTACGGTTGGGTGGGAAGGAATCATTTTAAAAAAACCAGTAATCACGTTTGGTGACTGTTTCTATAACGTTTTATCGCCGATTACCCGCTGTCGCGAAATCGAACAGTTACCGCGCCTCATCAAAGAAAAATTAACAAGTGCAGTCCCGGACAATGATACCGAACTGATTAACTTTATCGCAGCCATTTTTGAGGACTCTATTCCGCTTGATCTGCAACATATGTGGGAGGAGGAAACTGACGAGCAGAAGAAAAAAGCCGGTCTTAGGCCGCTCGCCGAACTCATAGCCCGAAAACTGCATCTCACTGCCAAAACGTTATAATTATTTTCTCTCTATGCAACTTGTAGCCAAACTACGCGCAATGTATCGAAAGTATGTCCGATCTCCGTCACTCGACCGAACTATCTATGCCGTATTGGACACCTTGACGAGTTGGTATAGCTGGTACCGAGGGTATCACTTTCCTAAAAATTACATCCGCCGTTGGCAATTAGATATTCTGTGGAATCTGTATGAACGAGAAACCGTTGCGGTGTTTAAACAAAATATTAAACCGGGCATGATCGTGATAGACATTGGCGCTCATATTGGTTATTTTACCCGCCTTTATTCTTCCTTGGTGGGGGCCAAGGGAATGGTGTACGCCTTTGAAGCCGATCCGGAAAATTTTTCTCTCTTAGAAAAAAACACACGCCGCCTTACCAATGTAAAAATTTTTCCTTTAGCCATAACGGACAGCGTGGGCACTGTAGATTTCTATCACTATCCCGACAAAGCCGGCTGCCACAGTACCCTGCCTAATGTACCTTTGGATTATAAAAAAGAAAAAATAACGGTTGCCTGCAGCAACCTTGATTCGGTGCTGACCAATCTTAATATCGATCGTGTTGATCTCATTAAAATGGACATTGAGGGTGGCGAGGGAGCCGCTCTGCGCGGCATGGAGAAAACACTTGCCGGTAGCACCCCGCTTAGGCTGGTGGTTGAATTCGCGCCGGCATGGATTCGTGCAGCCGGCGGCACTCCCCTTAGTTTTTTACAAAACTTGACACGCGATGGATTCAAAATTTTTGCGATTAAAGGCACTGAACTTGTCCCGATAATTCCAGAAACTGACGAGAGTTATCTGCCCTTAGTACCAAAAACGCCGACAGCATTTAACGAATTTATAAATCTATACTGCGTTAAAAATTAAGCCGCCGTGTGATGAACGATTTGTTTCAGGCCCTCGTATAATTTTCCAATTTGCTTCTCATAATCCATGTCTTCTTCGGACAAACGCGCGTAGCAATTACGAGATAGTTCAGCCCGTAATTGATAATCACTTCCTAACCGTTCGATCTTTTCAGCCAAATCCACGGGATCTCGATAGGTAAAATAAAGAGCGCTGTTTTTGGCGTTCCACTGTAACCCACCGCCGCCCGGCAAAATGGACGGCAGACCAAAAGCCATTGCGTAGAGCAGAGAAATGGAGGTGCCGGCCGGCCACCAATCGGCCTGAATAAAAATATCCGCTTGCTTGTGAAGTTCCATTAATTTTTCCTTGGTCACCCAGCCGGTCAAAGTAACATATTTTTCTAGCTTGAGATCACTGACCGTCTGACGTACAAATTTTTCTTCCGGCCCCGTACCGCCAAGGACGATCCGAAGATTATCTTTATTTTTTACCAGAGAAAACCCCTTGAGGAGCATATCAAAACCCTTGCCGGGCGACATGCGGCTAGAGAAAAAAATTGTAATCGGCCCAGTTTGTTTATTACGCTGCCTGTACGAATCTGGTGTTATTTGATTCTCAGCCATGATCCGTTTGAAATCAATTGGGTCGCCAATGACGATACTATTTTTTGGGGTAACCTTTAAACCAAAATCCTCATACATACCACGGAGGGTTGGGCTGACGAACGAAAATAAATCAACCCGATTCGCCAGAGCCATACCAAGGCTACGCTCAATATACCAGCGAATTTTTTCTTTAACGCGCAAACCGAGACTCTTGCTTGGCTGGGGGAATAAGCTTGAAATATATTGTGGCCAACAGGTTAAAAACATATTAAAGAAAGCCACAATCGGGACACGCCCTCCCAAAAATTTATACAATCCGCCGGCATACATAAATAAGTGCGCATCAATATGAAACCAATCCGCCTGATTGGAATATTTTCGCAACAGCCGTAAACCTCCTTTTTGTATTCCCAAAAGGCCTCGTCCCATGATCCTTTCCTCAATGACACGGTATGGCAACGAAACCGGCAAGTCGTTTACTTCTGAAAAAGCGGTTACCACTGTTACTTCGTTGCCTAATTTTTGCAACATCCTAATTATAAAATCAATTTCTTCAATCGAGCCGCCGGATTTTTTAAAATTTAATTTCGAAGTTATAAAAACAATTCGCATAATCAAACGTACCCAAGTTTTTTGGCAAATTCAAGCATTTTTTTCTTAGGCCGTGATTTAATTGGTTTGGCTGGATTTCCAATGTAAATAGTCCACGGTTCAGTATCTTTCGTAACCAGCGAGCACGCCCCAATCACTGTGCCTTTAGCGAGCGTAACCCCGGGCAGAATAACCGCATTTGCGCCTACATTAGCAAAATCTTCCAAGACGATAGGGGCGATTTTTAATTCACAAAACTCTGGCGGAATCCCTGGAGCGGTGATCAATCCTCGGCCAGAAAAAGTATCCGAGACGCAAATAAGGCGACTGCCGATAGCAACATTGTTAAAATTGCCGAGCCTCAACAACCCGCGTTCCCCACCAATAACTGCGACGTACGGCCCGATATGTATATAATTGCCCATCTCTACCGCCGTAGTGCAATAAAATCCTGAGTCAATGGCGATATGACTACCAATGCGTACCAGGTACGGTCGGCGGATTTCAACATTGGCACTAACAAAAACATCTTCACCAACAGCTTTGAGCTGGCCCAAATCGTAGCGGGGCGATTTTAATTTCTCTTTAGGTGACAACATAATTTATTGACAATCTAGCTCCCTATAGAGTATATTATATAACAAATTTTGTCTAGCACAGCATTCGCGCCGCACCTGACAAGAATGCCGATCTGGCCCTGTCATAGCAATAACTCTTCAAAAATAACACCGTATGAAAAAAACGCAACGATTCGTCGGCTACAGTAAGCATTGCCAAATTTGCTCGGGTACTGCGCTGGAGCTGATTCTTGATTTGGGGCACCAGGCCATTGTCCAAAATTACCTGACTAAACAGGAGCTGCGAGAAGCGGAAACTACCTATCCGCTCCGTTTGGTGCGGTGCGCGGCCTGCGGACTCCTCCAGCTTGACTATATTGTTGACCCGCGGCTGGTTTTTCCGCGAAGCTACCCCTACCGGACCGGGCTCACCAATATGTTAATCCGTAATTTTCGCGAACTGGCCGATCGTTTGGAAACAAAATACCACTTAAAAAAGAGTGACCTGATCGTTGACATCGGCTCGAATGACGGCACCTTGCTTAAAGGTTTTCAATCCAAAGGGATGCGGGTCTTAGGCATTGAACCAACGGACGCGGCCAAGGATGCTAACGCCCAGGGAGTGCCGACGCTCCAGGCCTATCTTGATGAGACGGTGGTGCGCCGCGCTTTAAAAAAATATGGTCCGGCGCGCATTGTTACCGCCACCAACGTTTTCGCGCATATTAACAACGTGCCTGATCTGGTGCGCGACATCAAAAATTTACTGGCTGATAACGGAGTATTTATTTCCGAATCGCAATATCTTTTGGATATTTTTGAAAAATTAGAGTTTGATACGATTTACCACGAACATTTGCGTTTCTACGCCCTGGCGCCTTTGGTGAAACTATTTCGGCGGCACGGCCTAAGCCTGGTAGATGCCGAACGAATTTCTGCGGCCGGTGGCTCTATCCGCGTCTTTGCCATGAAGGGGAGACACCCGATGAGC
>CAZXIF010000156.1:0-12529 GCA_964640395.1 uncultured Gammaproteobacteria bacterium
AACAGAGTCGGAATGAGTAAAAAAATGAACCTCCATTTGCTTAACATACAGACAATATATAAATAGGCGAAAAAACCAATTTTTCTAGTGTCAGTCCCGCGCAGCAGCGGGAATCCATCGTCGTCAGGTGATTGTGGATTCCCGTTTTCACGGGAATGACATATGCTGAATTTTGTGATCAAAACCCCAATAAAATCTGCTCCATAATTATCCCTGGATGCATATTATTACGCAGCATCCGGCGACCTTCGGCAATACGATCAATTATCGACACGAGCTGTACCGCTGACAACTGAGAGGCACCACCTGTTTCAGACTTGTTTTGTGGAGCAGACGTGCCCATGGTTTTGACTAACAACGCCTCCCGCCACCACATCTCCCACCACGTAAATACGGTACTTAGACGCTCACGACCACGCACCCCTTCTTCCCCGTCGCCAAGCAACGGTGCGGTCTCTTTGACTCTGACATAAAAGGGTTGACTAGACAAGCGTTGCCAGCGGGCGCGCTCGTCCTGATAGGCCTGGTAAAGTTCTGGATTGGACAGCCAGTCGAGCGCCCGCCCCGGTCTGCCCCAGGCCGCCCTGGCCATCTCTACAGCCACTTCTGCGGCCGCTCCGCGCGCAACCAACGCCGCTACGATAACTTCTTCTGGTACCAGTGAAAAATACAGCAACTGTGTCCGCGAACGAATGGTTGGTAGCAATGCTTTATCATCCTCACTGAGTAAAAAAATAATCGTCCCGTCTGGCGGTTCTTCGAGCAGCTTGAGTAGCGCATTCCCCGCTTCCAAGTTGATAAGTTCTGCCTCATTAATAATGACCACCTGATACTTCGCCACCCACGGCCGCGCGCCGAGCCGACTTTTCAAATTTCTAGCCTGCTCCACGCTGATATCTTTTTTTAATTTACCGGTCTTATCTTCGGTCAAACGCTCCAGATAATGAAAATCAGGATGCGCTGCCAATTGTGCGACTGTACAACCTAACAACTGCCGAGCCAACCCTCGCGCCAACGTCCGCTTGCCAACCTGATCCGGCCCAATAAACGCGTACGTTTGCGCGCGCGAATTACCTGCCAATACAGTTTTAAAAAACTCTACAACTGAATAATTTCCAATGATCATAGTGTGGGAACTATATCAAAAAATCCCTACTTTGACAACAAAATAGGTTATCCTTGAGGAAGAAACTAGAAATTGGAAACTAGAAAAGTGACTTATTCACTAATTTCTAATCATTCATTTTACAATCATTTACTTTGTCGCCAAAATACTCCGTTTATAACTCTCCAAATTATCGAGAGCAATCCCCGTCCCCTTGGCCACGCACAACAATGGCTCATCGGCCACATACGTCGGCACCCCCGTCGCCTGGGCAATCAGCTGATCCAGATTACGCAGCAAGGCCGACCCACCCGACAAAATAATCCCTTTATCCATGACATCGGCCGATAACTCCGGCGGCGTTTCCTGAAGCACATTTTTAATCGCCTCCACCAATAACTCCATATCATGTTGCAGCGCTTCAGTAGTATCATCCGAGTTAACCGACACAATGCGCGGCAAACCGGTTACCATATCGCGGCCTTTGATTTCTATACTAAGCGGCTTATCCATAAATAAAACCGATCCCACCGCCATTTTAATATCTTCCGCGGTTTTTTCTCCGATCGCCAAATTGTATTTATGACGGACATAATCCGCGATCGCCTGGTCAAATTTATTCCCCCCAATTCGGGCTGACCCCGACGACACAATCCCGCCGAGAGAAATCACGGCGATCTCCGCCGTACCGCCGCCAATGTCAATAATCATATGGCCCGAAGCCGCCCCAATCGGGATACCGGCCCCGATCGCCGCCACAATCGGCTCTTTGATAATATAAGCGGCCTTGGCCCCAGCTGCGATCGTAGCATCAATCACTGCCCGCCGTTCGGTAGAAGTAATTCCCCCCGGCACCGCCACCATTACTTCCGGCCGAAATAACCGCACCCCGCCGAGGGCTTTATTAATAAAATAGCGCAACATGGCCTCGGTCGTATGATAGTTGGCAATCACCCCATTTTTAAGTGGCCGCTCCGCCAAAATCGTATCCGGTGTCCGACCGATCATATCTTTAGCGTCAAATCCCACGGCCAACACTTTTCCATCAGCCTTAGAAATAGCCACCACACTTGGCTCGTTCACGACAATGCCTTTTTTAGGTATGTAGACCAAAACATTCTTCGTTCCGAGATCAATCCCAACCTTTTTAACAAACATATCCGATTCATTAAAGCATAAAAACATGAAAACATGAAAACAGTTTGTCGGTCACTTGTTTTAATGTTTTTATGCTTTAATGTTTTTATGACAACAATGTTCTGGTGTTTTAATGTTTTAATGTTTTAATGAAACATCGAACTGCCGATCAACCGACAAGTCCGTGTGCAGATCATACCGATTATCCTCATGCAATTCAGAAGGCTCGCCCGGGTGTGCCGCTACGACAGGTCTACCAAAATTAAGTCCGAGCGTCAAACCAACGCCGTTAGTTCCCAATTGCTTTTGAATCGACAAAGCATAGTCTCCCTGCTGAATTTGTGCTGCCACCGTCGGCGCCACATAATACTTAAAACGTAAATCCGCTTGAGCCCCCGGCGCCACATCAACCAAAGTCCCAAACCACTGCCGACTAGCCTCTATTCCCTGGTCAATCGGGGTCTTGGCCACCCCACCCACCACATCCACCAGCTTGCTCCCGGCCGGGACAAACACCCGCGCATAACTACGATAGCGGCTAATTCGCCAATTAATCTTCCCGGTATGCTCGTAGCGCATGGCCACCTCGGCCACGAAGCGCCCGGATGATGTCGGAGTGATAGTATAGGCAATCGAACGCTTCATCACTGCGTCAGTCTTCAGGGCTGCCAAATTAGCATCAGCATACAGTAAATAATCACCCGTAACCGGAGTCATTTCACCCGACCACCCCAAAGCCGCCACCTTGGTCTGAGTGTCGGGGTTAGTACTATACACCATCACCTGTTTCTCACCTAGCATCCGGCGCGCCAATGCCCAATAAGCCGACCAATGTTTAAATAAATCAGTTTTCAAACGGCTCTCCAGCACCTTGCCCAAATCTCCTAAAATATCTTTTCGTTCAAGAGCTGTTTTACCTTGTTCCAGGAAACCTTTTTCCACCTGATACTCCAGTCGTTCGGTAAAATTAGTACGATTGAATGTTTGACCATCCACGGTAATCGGACCGGTAATCCCCAATACTCCCTCCAGCACGGTCGGAGTGATACCAATGACCGCGTTAATATCCTTAGCCGCTAGTCCGCCCTCTTTATGATATAATTCCAAGGCTTTCTGGCTAGACAACGCAAAATCCGGCGACCAATTCGCATCACGAAAATTCCAGCGATCCACCAAAACATACTTCTTCAACGGAGCTGGCGGCTCGGCCACAAATGATGGCGCGTAATTATCCAAAATTTCCGTCCCTTCTACTTTGAGCAAACTAAAACGCGCTTTATCTACTCTCACTATCGCGTAAGCCCCAATAAAACCTCCCCCTGGTCGGAGTTCCGTATTATTTAAAAACAAAATCAAATAAGTTTTTACCGACGTGAAACCAAAAAAATCCTTAAGCACCTCCGACTCCGACACCACGAGCGTCGAAGAACTGGTCGTCAATGTCGGCAAGCGTTCCAACACCTGATCCGCTACCGCGCTGGAGAAACGCTGCGTTCCATAGGCATACACAAAAATCATTCCGGCCACTGCCCCCAGCAACACAATGATGCTTAAACTTAAAAAAAACTTCTTCATAAAGCTCTCTTTTTAGTCGACACATTAAACCCTAAATATTTGCCAAATAACAAATGCGTTACCGCGTCCAAACAGGGCAAAGCCGAAAACAAAATCAGCGACACCGGTAATAATAACCATTGCAACAGCATAAATCCATACTGATGTCGACGACTCTGCTTGGGTCGCGCCGGCATAATCAAAAAAGTCAGCGTCGCCGACACAATCAAACCGAGCATCGACAAAATCATCAACCACTGCAACACGAGTGGAGTGTTAAAAAACAAAGCGCTCCGCTGTAAATCTTCACTAGCTAGCCACAAAGGTAGTTTCCCGAGAATGATAATCAAAATAGCGACCACTGCCCAACTCCACTTACCTTCAAATTCATGCCAAAAAATAACTAATTTTTTAAAACGCGATATCTCGGGATGCTTTCTAAACTCCCACAACAGATAAGGAATATTCTCCGTACCCCACGCCCAACGACGCTGCTGAAAATATAAATTCTTCAAACTGCGCCACAAACTCGTATCCCGCACCGTATCCATGGACACCGGCACATAGAGCGGCGTCACTTCATAATCCCCGCCATAACGAAGCCAGCACTGAAAAAATATCCTTGAATCTTCGCTGATCACTGTCTTAGAATGACCACCACAATCAACGGCCGCTTTAAAACTCATGCTATGGGAAGAAAAAGTCACCAAATTGTCCAACCGTGCCAGACTAAACAACATCCAAAAACTAGTCCCTAGAGACATGATTCGTAAAACCGCCGGTGACTCCCACAAATTATTATTATATAACGTTACCGGCTGAAACGAGCTATGGGTGGGCCGCGGATGCGAACAGTACATATAAGCCAAATGAGCTAAATATTCCGGATGCACAATCGTATCAATATCAAACACAGACATAATAATATCGGCATAATCCCAACCCTTGGCATCGGCATACAATCGAAACTGCCGTTCCGCCCAATTCATATTTGAACCTTTGCCCGGAATCTCATCGCTCAGTCCGCCTGGATGAATATAGCTCAACACGTCCGCAAAGAGCGGTCCAAATTTTTCCCGCGCTCGCGCCTGAAGCTGGCGAGCATGATCCTGCAGCCGTTCTTCTCCCGAAATAACGATATACACCTGCGCTCTAGGATAAGTCGACACCGACAATGCCTGGAGGGTAGCCTCCACCACAAACCAATCTTCATTATATAGTGGCAAAAAAACTACTTGAATTTTATCTGACCAGTGAGGGAAATCTTTCTGCAGAGCTTCAAACCAACGGATCCTCATCGCTCGCCTAAAACGCCGCCACGACAATACTACATAAAAAGAAAAGTACAACACACGCAACACCCAATACACATCAAACACGATCACTGCATACACCATCCAGAGGGGCTTCGCGAGCGACAAAACCAAACTGATCACCAGAGTCAGCCAAATCACAATACCTGGCAACATTTCATAGAGACGGTAACGTCGATAGTCAGACATCATAACTTACATCTTTACCGCCCAATCTAGGGGGGCCGCTATACTCGGGTAATACATACGTGCCCACCAGTTGTTTTTTAAGAGCAGCCACCCAGGCCAAGCCCTCGGTAGAGAGGACGGCAATAACCGGAATCTTTAGGGCGAATGCCAACGTATTGGCCACCGTCACTGCCACTCGCGTCGCCGTGAACCGACCCTGGCCCACGAGCGTCGCCACACCCTGCAAGACACTCTTGTCGAGACCCAAGTCTAACAATAAATCGTGTAGAGCCCTAAGCAAAGATCCTGCGGAAGATCGCTCAAAACGGCGCTCTTGAACAGACGTTCCAGCTTGACTATAAAAAATTACGATCTCCGTTGCGGAACTATTATCAAATAACAGATACATACACTAGCGCAAATTGTACTCATCAATCATTACGGTATGTTTGGCTTCGAACAAGCGATATAAAAAAACGTCCCCAATCTCCCGTCGTTCCGTAAACTCCTGGTCCGTCATCGTCGTGTAACGAATCGATTGGCCGAGCATATCTTCAAAATTCTTGACCAATTTCGCCAAAACAGCTGATTTAATGTCTCCCACCAACAACAGATCCGTACCCACCTCAGTGGCGCCGCTAAAGATACCGCTCAACAAAAAAAAGCGTATCTGACCGGCTCGCTTCATAATGTCATCAATAAATACGCGCTGTTCTAACAAAGTACTTTTTAAAAGCAAAGCCTCCAATTCTCCGTAAAGAATAAATCCTGTATTCAACTGATAATATTTAGCCCGCTCCATACCGCTACCTGGTTCAGCCGGAGCAGCCGGAATTACTAGGCTCAAGAGTCCGGTCCGCTCTAAATTGGCAATTTCGCGCCGGATGGCGTTCAGCTGCACTTCAGCCAAACGAGCCAATTCTCGAAGGTAAAAGGATCGGCTCGGTTCTCTAAAAAAAATCTGTAATAGCTTCAATCTAGACTTCGAACCAAAAAAGTGTTCAAGCATATATAGTGGCTATGGATGGGTAAAATTCATGGATTTTCCTACCTTCTATCCATGAAGTAAAAACGTAGACTTTTCTAATAACCTATAGTATACTATCCACAAAAATCAAAGTCAAAATGATATCTCAGTAGGGGTGATTCATGAATCATCGCTATCGAATCCGTGTAATCCACTTAATCTGTGTAATCCGTGTCTATGGAAGAAATCTTACGTCTGAATGAATTTTTTGTTGAAGGCGGCAACCCCGAAATTTCCCACGTCTTGCTCCATATCACCGAACCAAGCACCCCTGAAGAAAAAGCCAAAGGCTATTTTTTTGCTGTCTGTGAGATAGATCATGGAACTACTGAATACCTCCAAGCCATTCAAACAACCGTGACTGAAATTGAAAATAATTATTATAAAACCAGCGAGAATGAGGGCTCTGACAGTCTCGAAACTATCCTCGAACAGGTTAACCAAACACTGCCCGCGCGACCCAACTTGCACTGTCTCGTAGGCGTTATTAGACACCAAGAAATTATTTTTAGTTTTACTGGCCACCCTCTGGCTTTATTTTTCTACAAAAACAAAGAAGGTCAGTACCAAACCATGGACCTAGTTAAAAACCCCAGCGATACCGGTACCGACGAAGAACCATCTACCCAACTATTCAGCCAGGTAATCCAAGGCCAAATTAGCCCCGGCGACTATCTCTGTATTGGCACCCCTCAATTTAGCGACTATTTCAACGCCGATCGTCTTCAAAAAATTATCACCACTCGCCCGCCACGCCAAAGCGCTGAACATTTGGAAAGAGTCTTAAAAGAGTTAAAAAATGGTTTGTCTTTCGGCGGCTTGATACTGCAGCTATCTCGTCCCAGTCCGCCAGCTGGCGGACAAACGGGATTATTACAACGCCCGCGGCCGAAGCCAGGTGACTCAGCCTTGTCACTCACCAGCTTTTTCAGCACTGAAAAAAATACCGCTGCCACCCTCACCGCTTCTGTCTGGCCCAAAATTAGAGAAGTAATTACCAGCCAACTAAAAACCTGGAAAGGCCAAGATTATGCTCCAGTCACCGCTGGAGCTGAACAGCCCCTTCATCCTCTCCCCAAAACAGAAATTAACTCCAGCCATTTTCGCCCGCACGTGCCCGCGCGCGAACCGAGATCGCCCCGCAGTCGTCGCGACACCGACGCGGAATGGCTAGTAGCGATTACCCGAGGACTCTGGCTAGTAGCCCGCTGGCTTGGCATAGTGGCGGCTGCCCTTGGTTCGGTAATCTTGGCGCTCGCGATTGGGTTGGGCAGAAATGTAATTTTACTAATGTTCGTCATCATTAACTACCGGGGACGCCGCCAAAATATTATTGAAGATTGGGGCAAACAATACCGAAGTCTTCGCAATAACCTGGCCGAGCTACCCTTGATTACCAAGATCCTGACCGTGGGGGTTTTAATGATTGTGATTGGTTTCAGCGCTAGTCTATTGGTACTACGCCTACACCAACAAAATTCAGTTGCTCTCGCAACCTATAACGCTCAACTCAAATCCGTGACCGATAAAATCGATAGCGCCAAAAGCGCCTTGGTCTATGGCGATGAAACAAAATCACTCGAAGCGGTACGCGAAGCAGCCAGTCTGTTAAGCCAGCTTCCCTGCGCCAACAAAGACGCGGCTCTGCACTGCCAACAATTTAATACTGATCTAGACAGCATTCGTATAAAGGTAAGAAAAATTACCTTCATAACTCCCGAACTGCTCACTAGCTGGGATTTGCCTGCCGGAGTCAAACTAACCGGCCTGGTAAAGATCAACCAACAGATTTTGGCCTACAGCGCGACCGATGCCCGACTTTTCAGCTACGACCTGGCGACCAAACAAAATAAAATTATTCCGCTAAACTTTAATTTAGCTGGCCTTACCATGGGAGCTGTTCCCAAAGAGAACGACTACGCCTTGTTTCTGAGCGCTAAATCCGAACTGTTACGCTTCGACCCTACTGCTGGCACTATCAAAAAACTTGCTATCTCCTATCCGAACGATGCGCCGACGATAGCAAATTTTACTATCTACAACCGCCGCCTCTATACCTTGGACACTGCCAATAATCAATTATACAAACACGACACCATAAAGAATGGCTTCGCGCTCGGAAAACCCTGGCTTCTTAGCAGCGCGGAGAGTCTGCGCGACGGAGTCGATCTAGCGATTGACGGTGATATTTGGGCACTCAATAACAGCGGTCAGGTCAACCGTTTTGTCAGCGGAGCAAGCGAATCTTTCACCCTGCTCGGACTTGATCCACCCCTTGGCCGTGATGGCAAGATTTGGACCTACAATGACATGAACAATATCTATGTTCTCGATGGAGAAAATAAGCGACTGGTAATCCTCGACAAAACCGGCCGCCTCAAAACCCAACTGGTCGGAAATCAGTTTGACCATCCGTCAGATGGCGCTATTGATGAAATCGACCACACCGCCTTTATAGTAGACGGATCGAAACTCTATAAAATAAGCCTCCCCCTCTAAAACTCTAAGAATCTTTCACCCTATCAAACCAATTAAAAAAATCCTGACCGTTATAGGTCAGGATTTTTTATTTCAGTCTAGACTGCTACTTATTTCAAGGTTACTTTGCCGCCAGCTTCCTCAATCTTTTTCTTCATGGCTTCGGCTTCGTCTTTCTTCACGCCTTCCTTAACTACTTTCGGAGCGGCGTCCACGATCGCTTTGGCATCAGCCAAACCAAGACCGGTGATTTCTTTGACCACCTTGATCACGCTGATTTTGTTAGCGCCCGTCTCGGTCAATTCGACGTTGAACTCCGTCTTCTCTTCAGCGGCGGCAGCGCCGGCTCCACCCGCGGCTGGGGCAGCCATCATCATGGCCGGAGCCGAAGCGGAGACGCCAAACTTCTCTTCCAAAATTTTAACCAATTCGGATAAATCCAACACTGACATGGTTTCTACCTGTTCGACGAGGGATTTGAATTTTTCTGGTACCTCAACCATTTTGGTTTCTTCCATAAGATAATGTTAAATTAAAAGTAATAAATAAATTAAACGATACAAGATACATGGAATACGATACAAATTGTGTATCGTCATGCGTGTATCGTGTATCTTGTTACGCTTTGGCTTTTTGAATATTACTGAGTACTCCGAGTAAATTCTTGATATTCCCAGCTAGCGCGTTTACGAATCCAGATACCGGAGCGTTCAACGTACCTACCAGCTGACCGAGCAACTGCTGTTTACTTGGCAGCGCCGCGAGACTTCTAACGCTGGCCGCGGTAATGAATTTATTTTCTAAGACTCCACCAAAAATAGTCATGATCTCATGCGTCTTAGCAAAATCATGGACCACTTTAGCAGCCGACACTTCATCTTGCATGGCCATAAAAGTCGCGATACCACCCTGAAAAGAATCGGTAGCCACGTCTTTGATTCCAGCCCCTTCGAGCGCTCGCTTCACCAAGGTTTTCTTGGCGGCAAACACGTCCACGCCAGCGGCTCGAGCATTTTTACGCAGTTCTTCGCTCTGGGCCACGGTTAATCCTTGAAAATTGGCAAATACCAGCGCTTTGGCGGCAGCAAATCCCTTTCCTAGGGCATCAACTTCGTCGTGTTTGGCTTGTTTTGATTTAGGCATATTTTTACAGTGTCATTGCGAGGAGCGGAGCGACGTAGCAATCCCCTTGAATGAGGAGAGGACTCACTAGCTAACACTACTCACAAAAAAACAAAAATCTGTGTTATCCACAGACTTGAAAATATAGGTAAATCTCGACCAGTTTTGGCTAATTAAAGCCAAATAGATTAACCTCGGCAGGCTTTGTCCACCGTAGCTTTACGCAAAGGTGGAATAATTAACCCCGATAACTCAGGGACCTGCTGTCTATGGTGACAGGAGTATACTTAAAGATTTAAAGAATGTCAAATTAATCTATTCTCTAAAAAAAGTAACCCAGCAGCATCTCTGCCCAGATACGACATAAAAATAAGTTATATTTTATATATCAAAAAAAGCTATAAAATTAGATCCTTCTCTATCAGAACCTGATCCAAAATTTCTTTCAAAGTCCCTAATTTTTTCAAACACTTTTGGTGCTTTAAATTCTTTTATTTGTCCTCCCAGCCAACGATGACGGCGTTCATACGGTTGATTATTTACCCCGTCAATTCCTTCCAAAGTGCCAGGGATAGCGATTCCTTTAGTTCTATCTGTATCCTTCTTAGCTCCATGTTCTTGTCCGTATCTATCGATATTATCGACACAATATCTAAACCGAACTGTTAACCAATCAACCAAAATCTTGTCTAACGCCTCTGTATCAGGAAGATCTTTAAATGCTTCCGCTTCAACGGCAGAGAGCGCGGCGACTGCCTGCTCGTATTGAGCGAGTCTAGCCTGGTCTAAACGAAAGGGCTCGTAGGTGAATTGTTTTTTACTATCCGGAAACAAGAGTCTTTTAGCCTGACCAGTATATACTGAGACTGCCAATCCCAAATCACGCAAAGGGCCCTGATTTGTATTATCGTGTTTGGATTTAATTCCCGTTTGCAAATGATATTCCCGAAGATTAATCTTATCGCGAAATACTTTGAATTGGGGCAACTTATTTATACGTTGATTAAAATTGAGTCCGTCAAGACCTTCCTTATCACTGCGATTACCAATCCTGTCCGCCCTTTGAAAAATCTGCTGCAGCCTCTGTAGCAGCTCACCCTGTTCTATTTCTACCCTTATCTGTGAGGCTTTATGCTCAGCTTGAACACGTGCGTGCTGACCTCTTTCTTCAAGCTCTAAAGGATTTATCATTTCTGGATCAGGAATATCAGAGCGCTGCACTTCGCTGCTTTGAAGTTCAAGCGGACCTATTTCTGAACCAAAATCCTTTGGAAGATCCATGTTTGTTCTGTTCATATATTTTAGGATTAACAATTCTGAACAAGTTATAATTAAAAAAAATTTTGTCAAAAATTTATTGTATTACCGTGCCTTTACATTCTTCCCCCTGTATCACCTTCGCAACTTCATTCAAATCCGTCCCTTTCACAAACGACACCTTCAACTTCAACTTCTGCGCCAATTTCGCAGCCACCGGATCAAAGGGCACATTCGCTCCCGGAGTCCACTTATCACCGATAATCTCGCGCAATTCCCCCCAAGAAACCCGTTCCAACTTTTTGGCCTGCGGATTGCTCCGCGGATCGCTGTCGTATACGTAATCAATATTCGATAAATTAATAATTTCCTTAGCCTTAAAGGTCTTGGCCAACCATACCGCGTCCGTATCCGTCGAGCACCCCGGCTCAAATCCCGCCCCGACAATAATCGATTTATTGGTCGTAATTTTTTTATGCGGATTGAGCACCACCGCTTTATAGGCCTGATCGCCAAACAACAATCGCACCAATTCCGCGTTGAGTCGTGTCGTATAAATCCCGATCCAATCCAATAATTCGTTGCCTGGATCAATTACCTCGCGTAATACCTGCTGATACGCTCGCGCCGTTCCCCCGCCGCCGATAATAAGAATAAACTTCTGCCCCTGTTTTACTTCGTCTAATATAAGCTGTCGAAATTGTTTCAAAAAATCAGCCTGAAATCCGGTTTGTGGAATAATAATCGAACCGCCCACCGAAATAATTTTAAATTCTTTTTTAATCGGCATATTAGGCATATTTAGAAATCTAGAATCTAGAATTTGGAATCTGGAATTTAAGCTGAAAATTTTCTGGGCTTATTAGCTAAATTCCAAATTCTAGATTCCAAATTCTTAATTTTAGTCTTTGGCATTCGCTTAAACGCTTCCGGCTTACCGGCCAGCCAACGACTCGGCGTCCGATAGGCGGTCTTGCCATGATGCGCGCTTGCCTTACTATAGCCTTTCATAAAAATGCCTAAAATTATTTTTTCAAAAATAGGTTACCCATCCAACTAACCAAGGATAAAATCAGCGACCCCCAAAAAGCTGCCACAAAACCATCCACATAAAAACCTTTAACCCAACTCGAAACCAGCCAAAACAAAACCGCGTTAATAACCAGGCTAAATAGTCCAAGAGTCAACAGATTAACCGGCAAAGTCAAAATCACAATCACCGGACGAATAATCGCATTTACCAACCCAAGCACAAGGGCCGCGAGCAACGCCGCATAAAAACTATCCACTCGAATCCCCGGCAAGTAAAACGTCAGAACCAAGAGGGTTCCGGCGCTAAGTAATAACCTAAGCAAAAATTTCATATTA
>CAZXIF010000157.1:0-8049 GCA_964640395.1 uncultured Gammaproteobacteria bacterium
CGTTTGGATTTGAAAGCCGGAGCCATGTCGTCCGTTTCGGACGACGGCGAGGCGGGGTCGCGGGTTCCGAGCCTGACGAGGCGAGGAAACCTGTGACCAAATCCAACCCCCGCAACAAGCAAGCAAAGTAAAAGCGCCCGAGGGGGCGCTTTTACTCATCATTATAGCCGTACACATGGGTAATACGCGGTTCCGAGAAAGTTTCTTTCAAAATCACTTTTTCTTCCCATTTGCCTTGGAAAATGGTCTGTGGCGTGATATTCTGCAATAATCCTTCTTTCTAAGAAGTAAAAAAGCCGGCGTAGCTCAGGTAGTTAGAGCATGTCACTCATAAAGACAAGGTCCCAAGTGCAAGTCTTGGCGCCGGCACAAATTTATTCATAGATTCTTTGAAACTACATGAAATTATGTATAATAGCTGTTGTAATGCGGGTGTAGCTCAGTCTGGTTAGAGCGCTTCCCTGTCACGGAAGAGGTCGCGGGTTCGAACCCCGTCACTCGCGCAGGCACGCCGATGTAGCTCAGTTGGTAGAGCACGTCCATGGTAAGGACGGGGTCAGCGGTTCAAATCCGCTCATCGGCTCCAGATTAATTTCCAATACGGTCAATAAATGCAAACAATTTCTAATGACTCAATGATTTAATTTTCAAACACCAATAAAATAGTATTATACTCAGGTTGTTTTTAAATCTGAGATTCAGCAAGGCCAGCGGTCAACTCATTGAAAATTAAAAATTAAAAATTGAAAATTTCATATTGTATGTCACAGGATAATCTGGTGAAAATGGAATGTGGTTTTTGTCACCGCATTAATTATTACACCAAGAAAAACAAGAAGATCCTCAAGAATCGCATTCTCTTGAAGAAATATTGCAAAACAGACAAGAAACACACGGAGCACAAGGAAACGAAATAGTTTTTATTCGTTTCGGATTACTTCTGTATGCGGTCTTTTTTGTTAGCATTCTATCGAAGTTTGACTGATCCGATGTGGCTGCGCGCGCAGTCGATTTTTTTGGGTCTCGCGTTTCGTTTCTTTTTTGGGTTGAGCTTTATCATTGTGCTTTTGTTTGTTATTCCTACCCTTGTCCGCTTACCAGGAGAGTGGCAGAAATTTCAGAATACCACGCTTGCCCAGGTTCCGGATTTTAAAGCGGAACAAAAAAATGGGGTATTAACAGTGAGCGGCCTAACGCAACCCTACCAAAGGCAGGCAAATGGGTTTGGTATCATGGTAAATACCGTGACTACGACTAGCATCGCGAGCGCTGACATTATCAAACAGACGGGGTGGTCGGCGGGGTTGCTGGTAACGCGTCAACAGTTGCAGGTTTTTAATGAGCAGACTGGTCAGGACGAGGTTCGGTTGTGGAAAGAGATAGGTGATTTCTCATGGTCCAAACAGGATGGTCTCCAGCTCGTTAATCGTTTTAATAATTCTACGGGTTGGAAAGTGGGATTGGCAGCAGGGCTAGTTGTGTTGGCATATATAGCGTTTGTGGTCGCCAAGTTACTGGGCTTGTTCGCGGTCGCTAGTATTGCCCTCGTTATTGTCAGAATAGCCCGGAAGGATTATAGTTTTAAACAGTTATATACGCTCGGCTTGTTAACGCTGGCCGTGCCGGTAGGGGTCAGCGCTTTGTCAGGTTTACTCCCGATTACTATTCCTTATCTTTTTTCACTCACCTGGTTGGCTTGGATTTTGGCGGTAGTGTTTAGTGATAAAGAGGGGGGAATAGTGGTAACTGATCCGATCAGTTAAGCTGATGTCAGATTAGAAAATATAATAGGCCTGTAGTTTCAATGGTAAAACAGCGGTCTCCAAAACCGCGGTTCCCGGTTCGAGTCCGGGCGGGCCTGCAGTGATAACAAGGTTGTAAAAAGCCTTGTTTTTTGTTACCTTAAGCCAAAGATATTTTTTATGAAACTCATTACGTTGAATATTTGGGGCGGAAGGATACGAGAGCCTTTGTTAGATTTTATTCGAAAACACCAAGAGGTTGACGTATTTTGTTTTCAGGAAATTTATCATCACGCGCCAAGTAAAATGTCGAATGATACCTACGAGGCCAGTCTTGATATTTATACCGACTTGCAAGCCTTGCTCCCGGATCACCAATCCTTTTTTAGGCCCACTATCGGCAACATTTATGGGATTGGCATATTCGTGAGAAAGGGAGTTGCCGTGTTGGCAGAGGGCGAGGTGATCCTCCGCCGCGTGGAACAGTACGCGGGGAGCGGTGGCGATCATACCCGTAACATGCAATGGATGGATAAAAATTAAATACGATGAGACGGTATATACGATTTTGAATGTGCATGGGTTGTGGACTGGCAGGGGAAAGACCGACACTCCTGAACGAATATTGCAGTCTCAGGTCATACGAACATTCATGGATACTATCGATACGCCGATGATAGTGTGCGGAGATTTTAATTTGCGGCCGGATACGGAAAGCTTGGGTATGATAGCGCTAGGGATGACGGATCTGATAAAAACGAGCGGAGCCCAATCTACGCGTACGAGTTATTATAAAAAGGAAGAAAAATTTGCTGACTATATTCTAGTATCTCCGAATATTGCGGTTAAACAGTTTGCGGTTTGGCCGGATAAAGTTTCGGACCATTCGCCGTTGTTTTTGGAGATTTAATAAGGGAGAGCGTAGGTAAAGATTACCAGGACAACGGAGACAGCTGAATTAAGAAGGTGAGTTGTCATCTTGACTAGGGATGCTTTTTGTGCTATTTTTATCTGTTTATTATGCAACGCATATGTAAAACGATAGCCTGCGGGCTGTCGTTTTACATCGTTCATTGCATGAAACTTTTGAGCAGGAGGGCTCATGGACAATTTTTTCGATCGTCGAGTGGATCGCGTCGCGGAGGAGCTCGTCGGCAGGTCGATCATGTGCCGAGGTCACCAGGGTACCATCCTCCGGGTCGAGGGCTTTGCCCGCCAGGACAACATCAATCGGTATGCCCCCGTCATCACGATGCAGCCGGGCGAGGTGTACTGCGGGATTTCCTATGGGTACATCATGCTGCTCTTGGTGACTGCGGACGGGGGCTGCGTCCTCATCCGAGGTGCCCGGATCGATGGAGTGCTCTATAATGACCCGCCAAAGGGTCGGCCGGGCAAGGTCTCCAGCGCTCTCGGGCTCACCGAGCACGGGATCACGGGGACTACAGCGTGGCTCGATGAGCACACGCTCGACATTCGTATCTAGACATGGCCGCGTGCACCCGCACGCGGCCGAGGTATTTTTATGGACAAGTCAGGGAAAAACAATTAGTATAAAGATGCTATATTTTTATGGGTGATTTTCCTCGGAGATTTGTTCCTCCGGAAGTTGAACCAAATAATGAGAAATTGAAGGATGCCTTAAAAGGTGATCCAGATGTTTATGTTAAAAAAAGAATTCGAAATAAATCCGAAGAGTTAAAGTATCCACTGGCCCCCTCGGAGTGGATAACTCCAGAAACTCTAGCTCAAGAATTAGGCGTTGATAATGCGACTGTGAAACAAAGAGAGACAGAGCTCAGAGATCAATTTCCTGATTCAATACAGAATTATGGTTTTAAAAATAAACGGGGTTCCGTTCTTAGTCTCCCTCATTATAGCCCCGCACTGTCTGTTGCGATTAAGAAGATTATAAGAGATAAGCAATCGACTTTAGAATTAGTTGAGGAAGCTCCTGCTGGTTGGATGACGGCGGGTGCTTTAGCTCGTGATTTACGTGTTAGTTCTGAACGCGTAACTCAAAAAGCCAATGTTCTCAAGAGTAGTTTTTCTGATTCTATACAAAAATTTAAAGTATTTATTTTTAAAAAAGGGATTCCATTCATTTACGATCATTATAGCCCAGATTTATCAGTCGCTATCAAGAAAGAAATTCAAGCTCAACAAGCAGAAATATTGCATTATGAGGAAGCCCTACCTGGATGGATGACCAATCATGCATTAGCCAGCGAACAAAAGGTTGATTTTTATACGATTGAAAAAATAGTTACACTGCTAAAAGATAACTTCCCTGGTTCGATCAGGGATTTTAGGGTACGGTTTGGCAAGCAAAAACGTGTTTCTAAAATGTTACCACACTTTAGTCCTGATTTATGCCAGGCAATTAGGGATAAACTTAAAGCTAAAAAAGAGAAAGAGTTGCATGATGTTGCCTTAGAAATTGAGAAAATAGAAAAGGTACGATTGCCTCCGCCAGGCTGGTTAACTGCTAAGTCTCTTCAAGAAGAAGCACGATGTGGTCATAAAGAATTAAAGACAATCTTGGAACAATTTCGAACCTCACATCCAGAATGGTTTGAATTCTACACTGCACAAAACAGAGTTTTGGCTGAACACTTACACCCTGATGTAGTTGCCTTTGTTAAGGAGAAATTTAAACCTCGTCGAGAACGGAAACAGGCAGCCGAAAATCCTCCTGAAGGTTGGAAAACAATAATAACTTTGGTTAGAGATTTGGATATAGACAGAAATAAAATAGAGAATGCGATTCGTGATCTGCAAGTTCAGTTTCCTCATAACATACACGTCCATGATTATTTATCTCAAGTGGCCGGCCCTCGAGACACTGTTGTGCCAAGAGTTCTTCTTCACTGCAGCCCGCAATTATGCGCTGCTGCCAAAGAAATGCTCGAAGCAAAAGAAAAAGAGCTGGAACTGACGCCAACACCTCCTCCTGGATGGGTTACAAGTTTTTCGTTGTCACAAGAATTACAAGTAAATCAAGTTTCCATCAGAGAGTATGCAGCTTTATTAAACGATCAATTCCCTAGTGCCGAAGATATTAAACCTTACAAACTTATAGATAAGCAAAAAATAGTCAGAGGGATTTTTTCCCACTATAGCCCTGAACTGAGTGAGGCTATTAAGTTATCAATACGAGGAGCAAAGGAAGCTAAGTTGCAATATGGTGAGCCTCTCCCAAATTGGATGAGTCGATATGGTTTGGCTCAAGAATTAGCTGTTTCTTCCGATGTAATTGAAGGCCATGAAAAACAATTGAAAGATCAGTTTTCAGTTGATTCAATTAGGAATTTTGCAGTGAGAGCTGGAACAAAGGGAACGAGTATCTTAGTTTTTTCTTTTTATAGTCCAGAATTATCGGATGCTATTAGAACGCATGAACGGGAAAGAAAAATTGCAAAAAATGCAGACCGGTATGATGAAGATCAAAAAGTAAATTTGGAGAAAATAGGACAAGAATTTGCCGAAGGAGAAACAATTACGGCTCAAGACTTTCGTTCCTTAATCGCGGTACTTGGCCCGTCTCGTTATCTTGATATTCTTTATAAATTTCATCCTGAATTTAAAGGGTTAAAGCCAGAATATGTAAAACGAGTTATCGCCGACTACCTGGGAGACTTTTTGGCAATGGGTGGAGGGGGTTTTGATGTCGACCGCGATTTGGAAATCGTAGACAAGCAAGATTTATCTGATATCAAAGAACTACGCCAAGCGCTGGTTGAAAAAATTAAAGTATTATTTTTGAGTTATTACTTCGCCCGCCGCCGTCAGGGTGTGCTAGAAGCGGCTACCATCGTCGATAGTTTCTTGGATGAATGGGGAGAGAGGTCGCATAACCTTACTAATCCCTACTTAAAAAAACAATTAGAAGACGCGATTCAGGACGTAGCGGAATATTATGATTTTTTAAAACATCTCGATAAACCGGATAATTTTATCGATCACATTAATTCGGAGCGTGATTTTCCGGACGTGAACCAGCGCATTAATATCAAAGAATTTTCTGATAAGAAACGCTTGCTGATTGCCGACAAGATGGGGCTTGGCAAAAGTGCCTCGGTGATCATGGCGAAGGAGAAATTTAAAAAAGAAGCGCAAGGCCGGCTGGGCGCAGAATTCAAAGGTCACTGTGCTCTCATTGTCGCGCCGAGCAACGTGCTTGATACCTGGCAGCAGTACTTAGCAGAGGGTGATCCGAATGACCCGGGAAAGGGAAAGGGCGGGTATTTTAAACCAGAGCAAGCGCCTAGCGTCTTGCGAGTGGAATCTATCGAGGATTTACGTTCCGCACCAAGAGAAGTAAGGTATGATTATATTTTGATTTCTCAGGAACGGTTGGACGGGCCGCACACGGAACTGCTCGAGCAGATTCCTTATGACATGCTGATTGTGGATGAAGTGCATAAACTCAAAAATATTGCTGAACCAAACCCTGCTCAGCCGATGAAAAAGGGGAGGCGGTCGGGTAATATTCTTAAACTGGCTGAGAAGATTAACGGTGAACATCAGCATCTAGCCATTTTATCGGGGACACCGGTGCCGAATCATATTGAAGATATCGGTTTGACGTTGAAGATGCTCTACCCGGATAAGTTTTCGGGGATGTCCAATAAAGAGCTCATGCACCGAATTATTCATGGCGACTTGGTTGATTTACGTTTGCTTTTGGCTCCGCGTATGCAACTGAAAGAACAGCGCGATATCGAGCCACCCCCACTATTTGATAGAGTTGAGAAAGTAGAATTGAGCGACCAGGAGAAAGATTTATATGAGGCGATAGTTGAGGATGATGAATTAACCGCAGCAGAGAAAATTATTGCATTACGTCGGGTGGTACTCAATCCTGACCTGGCAGAAGCGGTCCCTGATCTTAAAGGTAGCAAAATTGCCGCTCTTGAAAAAAAATTACAGGATGATTTTTCTCAATATGATAAGGTGGTGATGTTCGTGAATGACTGTATTAACGGAGTTATTCGTGGTGAGAAAACTATCTTTGATCGGATGAATTTACCGTCTGACGTAACCATTCGAGTTATTCATGGGGAAGTCTCGCGCGAAGAACGCCGCACGATACAGCATGAACTGCACAATACCAATGGTAAAGTACTGCTCGTGGTTAGCGGCCAAACCGCGGACACGGGCATTGATTTATCGGGCGGGCAATCTATGCGTTTTTTTAATGAACCATGGACCGAGTCGGATCGTGAACAGCAGCTGTATCGTGTCTATGGTCGTCCAGGACAAACTGAAGCTTTGGAAAATATCACGTTTATTGCCAAAGATACGATCGAGGAAGGTATTCATGAGTACGCCCGGCGTAAGCATATCGCGGTCATGAAATTGTTGAAGGATATTCCTATAACTGATTTAGAAAAAGAACTGTTGTCCGCTGATGAGGCCAACATTACTCCCGGATCGGATGGTAATTCGAAGTTGGCTGATTATTATTTTTCTACCTGGGAAAAGATGATGCGCTATTTTGGCCATGTTAAAGGTATGGTAGAAAAAGATTTTCAAGCTTTTTTGGCGAAACATGGTGAGGACTATGCCGAAGGGTATATGGAATTAGGCAGTCGGAGTTACCAGGCCAATGCAAACCGAGTCAATGGAACATTGATCGCAGAAATGGCTCGCCAGAGTGGTAAATCAGCTGATGCTATCAGCATAGTTGATTTGGCTTCCGGCCCCGAGATGTTGAAACGCCATATTGAGAACAAATGGCAAGATCGCGTAGTTAGCATGGATATGAATCGTGAACATTTTGTGCATTCTGCTGGTGATAAGCGGGTAGTGGGTAGTGTTACCGCTCTCCCTTTTGCGGACAAGAGTTTTAATTTTGCAAATTTTTCTATCTCGTTTCACGATTTAGCCTATGCTCCGAGCAAGGGTAGGCTTGATCGTTTGACGGCGTTACGTGAAGTAAATCGGGTTTTGCAGGTTGGGGGCAGGGTCGTGATTAATATCATGTACAGCTTGGAATTTAAAAATTCGGACATGCTTACCGAGTTGGTCGGTGAATTAGGTTTCCGGGTAGTTCCCGAATTTAGCGGGGACGCTACCGCCGCTCGACAGTATCATTCCCGGGTGCTCACTTTAGAAAAAATTGCCGATATTGATCATACTATTCCGGTGGCAGAGTTAAGCGATAGCCTGGTAGGAGAAAAACGCGAAGGGTTAAAATTTGTTAAAGCTAAAGGAAATAAAGTGGTATTGAAAGATTCCAGAAGAATTATTACCGGTTTTCACTTAGCTCAGAATGATTTTGTCGTTAATTTTAATGACCAGG